>JAHXIM010000425.1:0-1320 GCA_025655635.1 gamma proteobacterium symbiont of Lucinoma myriamae
CTACCAATGATTATTGGTCACCAGTAGATTACGAAGAGATGCAAAAAGTTGTGTAATTGAGTGTCCTGAAAAGTGTTGACAGATCAAACATGTAACGGCTTGTTTTTCTGATTTTGATAATTTTTACATTGTTTCTACTAAAGATAGACCACGTACAGCGTATTATCAACGTTAGAAAATAAATAATTGTGGACTAACGTTGATCATTAACAAATTAGTGCTGAATAGTGGGCAATCATTGGGATTGAGTCAGAATAAGCTTGGGTAGATTTTAGCAAAAGATTATTCACCTACACTAAAATGCAGGCTTATAAAGGTCATCTATTGCCTTATTTAAATGCTCAATCGCATTAGGCGCATTAATTTCAAGAACCTGAGTTTCAATCCATTTATTAAAGTGCTCACCCATTACAGCCTGAACCTTAGTACCAAGATAACGTTTCATGACAAAGCTGGGTTTTCCGTCTTCATAGGGCATATCTGCGTAATCAGACATCCGTTCATTCACCAGATTAATAAAATCTTCTTTATAATCTTTTACACCGTCAATTTCTTCCATGCTGGATTGATGTGTTCGGGCAAGGTGTTTAACCATAGTGACGACAAATTCTTCTCTTTCTTCGGGCGACATACGTTCATAAGTAATACGATCAGCCAGGTGGGCTAGAAAAATAACAAACTCAACGATGACATCCATACGCTGGCTCAGACTATCTGTTTGATATTGCTCATTTTCAAGATCCAGCAAAGCATCCTGAGCAATTCGCCAGGCAATAAAGGCAGCAGCACTGGCATTATCAGCAACCGTGCGCTGTTTACCATTTTTACCCCATTTTGACTTCATTCTCATAATAATTATTTCCGATGTTAATAAATGCTATTGGGGAGCCAGTTCAATTTGAGTCTCAAAAATTTCACCGGTATTATCAATATGAATAGTCATAATATTAGGCACACGAGATAAAATATAGCCTGCCATCATAGTCTTCATTTGTTCATTTTCGTCTTCAATGGCGGTTAATAACTTATCACCGACTATTTGACAACGTTGAGTAATATTGGGATTTTCAACAAATTCCTTACTCAAGGTCCAGCCTTTATTCATATCTTCATCCATCTTATTGAATAATGGTGAACCCGATAAAACCATATCTTCTTCAACATTAACAGTATACATCTGACCATCAATTACGACATTTAAAACTCTTATCATAGCTGCCTCATCTCAAAGAAAAAATAAATAGGATCACAACATTTATAAATTTTATCTCATAGCACAAGCTCAGGTTATAAATGTTCGATTGAATATGAATATGAATA
>JAHXIM010000425.1:1420-13874 GCA_025655635.1 gamma proteobacterium symbiont of Lucinoma myriamae
TGAATATGAATATGAATAAATAATATGGGGATAGTTGAATAAAGATCAATATCCCTGATAAACTGGAAAACATCATTTATTAGTTTAATAGGGAGTACTGTGTTGTGTTAATCGAAATTCCTGATGTGATAAATCCCCAGCAGTTAAAATCCATACAAGCCGTTTTAAAACAGGCTAACTTTGTCGATGGAAAAATATCAGCTGGAGATGTGGCTCAAAACGTGAAGAAAAATGAAGAATTAGTTCAGGATAATTCACAGCAAATGCAGTCATTGAATAATATCCTCATGGGCAGTCTAATCAATAATGAAACCTATAAAGCAGCTGTAATGATGAAAAAAATTGGTGCTCCATTTTTAGCCCGCTATCGTCAGGGAATGGGTTATGGTGGCCATATTGATAATCCAATAATGGGACAAATGCCCAATATGTATCGCACCGATGTCTCTACCACTATTTTTCTTAATGATCCTGATGAGTATGAAGGTGGTGATCTCGTCATTGTTACCAAGTATGGTGAACACAGAGCCAGGTTAAAGGCTGGTAGTGCCATTGTTTACCCTTCAACCAGCTGGCACTATGTGGATGAAGTAACATCAGGAGAACGCCTTGTATGCGTCACCTGGGCACAAAGCATGATTCAGGATGCCAATAAACGTGAAGTACTGTATGAACTATGGCAGGCAAGAGAAAAAATGCTCAGAGAGAACCCTAAGGCTGAAGAGACACAAGGAGTTGATGTTACTTATATCAAACTGGTGCAAATGTGGGCTGATACCTGATAGTTTTACCGACAAATTACATCCACCCACAAAAAAACCGACCTGAGCCGGTTTTTTTATGGGTAAGCTTAACGATTACTTACTATGTGGATCAGCGACTGCATCAGCCAGACTGGCTGGTAAAAATTTCAATGCAGCAACGGCCACTGTTACTAACAGCAGAGTGACTCCAAAGCCGCCCAGACCTAATAAAACTTCAGGTAAAGAAGGAGAATAAGATGCGACAACACCATCATAAAAAGAACTGCTCACTTCCATTCCAGGGAAAAGATGCATTGGGTATGCTTGTCCACCAATAATAATGACATAAAGCTGAGCCATGCCGCCTATAATAATCAATACCGATGCCAGACCAATCATTGTTCTGTTGTTTCCTGTTGGCCCATAAAGAAGACCAAGAGGTACAAGGGAACCAAGAACAATTTGAACTACCCAGAATAAGAATGTATAGATACCACCGTCAGTTAATATAAATGCTGTGATACCTCTATGGTCGGCAGAATATAGGTTAGTCACATGATAAACAAGAACAAAGTAAAGTACCGCCGCAACAAAAACACCTAATAAGTTCTTTAAACGATTAACGATATAATCGCCTAAATCACGCTGAGTATATTTATATGAACCTATAAGAACTAACATGAAAAAAGCCAGCCCGAAAGAGAAAGACATAATAATAAACATCGGCGCTAATAATGCTGAATCATAAGCTTCACGAGCGATTAAGAAACCAAAGATAGAGCCTGTACCAGTAGTCAGAACAAGACGCCAGATAAACGCCGCCATACCCGCTTTTTTGGTTAGATTATTATAAGGTCTATCCATCATAGTCCATAGATAAATACCAACAATACCCATAAAGCCAGTATATAAAAAGATGTTCCAGGTAAAAATAGAAACAAAGTTGAACTTTGTCATAGCAACAATCAATCGATCAGGACGACCTAAATCAAGCAGTAAAACCATCAGTCCACCAGAAAGAAGTGCCAGAGCAAGCATGCCCGATAATCGTGCCAGTGGTTTATAAGCCGTTTTTGCAAATACAGATGAGATAGAAGCGACGTTAAGTGCACCGGAAGCAGCAACAATCAGGAAGATTGCAAACACATGAGGTGTACCCCAGATAATCTGATTATTCATACCAGTAACCCAGTGACCATTGTGCTCCATATAGTAAGCAGCAAGCATGCCGATTACGGAAATAAGACCAAATAGCCCAAGGAAGGTATAAAAACCTTTTGTATTCCCTTCTACTTCGAGAAAGTGTAATTTTTTCATTTTATTTACTCGTTACAGCAGATATTAAGTGATTAATACTCATTCGATGATTAAATGCCCTGATAATGAACACCAGGGTTTAATTTAAGATCAGCTCGAATTTGTTTACCGCCATGTTCTTTAAGCAGCGTTGAAATAGTACTATTCGGATCATTTAAGTCACCAAAAACTATTGCACCATCACTGGCTTCTACACAGGCAGGCTCCTGACCATTATCAATACGATTAACACACATATTACAGGATTCAACACAGCCCTTACCACGCGGGGTATTTTCTGTTTGGTCTGTTAGTACTTCATGTACAAAAGAGCGAGCCTTATAAGGACAAGCCATCATACAATAACGACAACCAATACAGCGATGACGATCAACAAGAACGATACCATCAGCTCGTTTCATTGAAGCGCCTGTTGGACAGACATCAACACAAGGTGCGTTTTCACAATGCTGACACATAACAGGCAGGGACATACTATGACCGGTACCTTTATTTGTTACATCAACAACACGAATATATTGTGTTTTTTGATCATCTCTGGAATTCGTTTCATTGCCAAGACCATGTTCTTTATTACAGGCCTCAACACACTTATTCCAGTCAACTTGTTTGGAAGTATCAACCAGCATGCCCCAACGTACTTTTGAAGACGCCCCGTCTTTAAGTGAAAAGTCACTGAGTGAGCGAGCATTAGCTGTCTGATATAACATAACACCAGGAGCAACGCTGAGTCCTGCTGCTGCAACCGACCCGAAAATAAAATTTCGGCGTGAAGATTCTACTTCAGCAGCAGTATCCTGCTGTTTTTCATTTTCAATATTAATTGTCATCAGAATGAACCTCAGGCGCAATATTGGCCATATCTTGAACTGTCAGGCTATAAGTACCAGGAACAACTGCATTGTAGTTAACATCCTTGTGGTTTGACAGAGCATGAAAATCTCCGCTACCTTCCGGGATATCTCTATGACACTGGAAGCAATCAATTGATACTGCCGCATACTGATGGCATGAAACGCAAAAATGCTGATCATTATCAATACGAACATATTTGTTATTATCATCTTTAACTGCATGACAATTAACACACTGTTTCAGACTACCGTCAAGCACACCGCCGTCAGCCTTAGCTCTTACACCTTCACGTAACGTTTTAATTCTGTCATGCTTAAGTAAGTCAGGATGTTGACGACGCATTTCCTCTGATGGTAATACGCACTTTTCGCCACTGGTTTCCTGAATAGTAATACTCGGACCCAGATCGCTCTGACTTGCATTAACAATATTAAAGCTGGCAATTAATGCCAGCCCCGCTACAGCGAGTGGCAATTTATGCAAACTCTTTTCCTTACTTTTTTTACTAAAGAAAGAAGAGTTAAAACTAAAATCAATATTTAGTTGCAACCACACATTTATTCTCCTGCTTATTTTGCTCAAGGCTGTTAAATCAGCTCGACTAATTAATCGCCTAATCCCATATCAATGTAGCCTGTTGGGCAAACATCTTTACAGATGTGACAACCAATACAAAGATCATAGTCCGTATAGACATAACGGCCAGTAGTTGATTGAGCTTTTGGTGTTTTCTTAACAGCGTCTTGAGGACAATAAATAACACAGTTATCACACTCAAAACACATACCACAACTCATACAGCGCTTAGCTTCAGAAACAATATCTTCTTCAGAAAGAGCAACCAGACGTTCAGAAAAATGACCTAATACTTCTTCCGAATTAACATCAATTGTTTCACGAACGTGACGCGGCTCATATTCAAAGTGCCCCATGAACAGCTTGTCATGACTGATAATGTCATTTGATGAGCGATTTTCATAGTTATGAATGGCAAAATTTGCACCATCAGTTCCACGAGTACTATCATGACCATGTACAGGTGAAGCGTCTGGAGCTAAACCGGTATCATCCAATTTCTTCTGTAATGAGAAGGTGTGCTTATCAACCTTAGGACGTTTTCTCAAATCTACATCTTTATTAGTTAAATAATGATGAATGGTTTCAGATGCGATAGCAGCCTGACCAATAGCCGTTGTTAATAAGTGAGGACGTACAATATCACCCGCAAGGAAGTGACCAGGCTTGCCTTTCACCTGATAGTGAGCATCACCATCGATGAAGCCATAACCGTTATCCATATCCTCGATACCAGTCATATCACCTTTTTGACCAATCGCTGAAACAATTAAAGTCGCTTCAATATCATATTCAGAACCTTCGATAGGTGTCTTACCATCTTCTTCAAGTTTAATTACTCGTAGAGCTGTTGCACGACCGCTATCATCACGTACGACAGCAATGGGACTGACACATCCGGTAATAGTCACACCTTCACGTAATGCATCGTCAATTTCATGTTGTGCCGCTGGCATATTTTCAATTGAAGAGCGTGATAGTAGTGTTACATCAGCACCGTCTTTATTCGCTGAATCAGCAACATCGTGTGCAGTGTGTCCCAAGACAACATTCTCAGCAAAATCTTTTTCTGCCGTGCTTTTGATATTACCTAAGCGACGAGCAACCGATGCAACGTCAATTGAGGTATCACCACCACCAATACAAACGACTTTTTCCGATGATACTTGTAAACGACCATCGTTAAATGCTTCAAGGAAAGCTACGCCGCTGATACAGTTTGGTGCTTCATCAAAACCTTCAATGGGTAGACCGCGACCTTCTTTACAACCGATAGCCCAAAGAATGGCATCATAATCTTTTTCTAAATCTTCTACTTTAACGTCAGTACCGACTCGAGTGTTTAATTTAACGTCAACACCCATTTCTACAATACGGTTCATTTCATGTTCAAGCATATCACGAGGAACACGATAACCTGGAATACCATACATCATCATGCCGCCCAGCTCTGAATGATCATCAAATACGGTACACGCGTGGCCTATACGACGCAGTTGATAGGCTGCAGCCAGACCTGCTGGACCACCACCAATGATAGCGACTTTCTTACCACTGTCTTGCTCTGCAGCTTGAAATTTGTATCCCGCTGCACGAGCACTGTCACCGATATACTGCTCTACTGAATTAATGCCGACATTGTCATCTAGTTCATTACGATTACAGCCATCTTCACAAGGTGCTGGACAAACACGACCCATTACTGATGGGAAAGGGTTTGCGTCTGTAGAACGTCTGAATGCGTATTCTTCTTTAGACATACCTTCGTGAGTTGGTTTTTCCATACCACGAATGATATCCAACCAGCCGCGAATATCTTCACCCGCTGGACAACTGCCCTGACAAGGAGGTGTTCTATTGATATATGTTGGACATTTATGACTCCAGCCAGCCTGAAAAATATTGTCAGTCCAGGTATTCCACTCTTGTGTACCAGTGTGTTCTAACCTTGTCTCTGTATAACGAGTATTGGTTAGTTTCTTCGGAGCTGTATCAGCAGTAGACATTTATATTTCTCCTATCAAGCTATATTTAATGCAACAAAATTTGTTACGTTGAATCTTTAAAAAAATTATTTAAAAGTGGTTATTAAGGCAATGAAAAAAACTAATCGTCAGATTCAGTTTTGTCATCTTCCTCAGTACCATCCAGATCTTTTTCCTGCTCACTACCTGTCATGACTATCGCTTCACTGACGAGTTGATGAACACTCATAATGGCATCCATTTCGAAACCATAATAAGGTAATGTTTTAGTAAACTGACTTTTACAAATGGCACAAATTGCTGCAATATTTGTCACGCCACTTTCTTCAGTCACTTGTTTAAGTGCTTCCATTCTTGGTAAGGCGCCTTTAACACGTAGCTCCATCAGGTCATCAGTCAATATACCACCACCACCGCCACAACAGAATGTTGCATCTTTAATGGTATCAGAGTCCATATCAACATAATTATTACAGGCAGCCTGGATAACAGCACGAGGTATGTCAAATTGACTTCCTGGATAATCACCAATGCGTGACGCACGAGCAACGTTACAAGAATCATGGAAGGTCATGGTCAGATGATCATTCTCTTCTTTGTTCATGCGTAACTTGCCTTCTTGCAACGCACCATAAGTTACTTCAAGAATATGCTGAGGGATTGGGTAATTTTGATCTAAGAAATCAAACGGACCTGCAAGTGTGTTTAAGAAACTATAAGCAACACGCCATGCGTGCCCACACTCACCAAAGATAATACGTTTTACTTTTAATTCAATAGCAGCTTCGCGAATTCTCATGGAAATTTTCTGCATATTGTCATAACTGCCAATAAACAAACCGAAGTTAGCCGCTTCAGATGCTTTTGAACTGACAGTCCAGGTAATGCCAAGTTCATGAAGAACTTTACCGTAACCAATCAGACCATCAATATGAGGCTCTGCAAAGAAATCAGCAGATGGAGTCATAAGTAAAGCTTCACAGCCTACTTCATCCATATTGAATTTAACTGGAACGCCGCACTCATCTTCCATCTCTTCTTCGAGATCTTCGAGAATGCCTTTTAATGCCTTTCCAGGTAACCCGAGATTATTACCAATCTTATATACTTTCTGAATAATCTGGTTAGAATATTTTTGAGCTTTACCGACATGAGCCAAAATCTCACGTGCTGCCATTGTTACTTCTGCAGTATCAATACCCATTGGACAAAAAACAGAACAACGGCGACATTCAGAACATTGATGGTAATAGTTGTACCATTCATCTAATACATCTTCGGTTAGATCAACTGCCCCCACTAATTTAGGGAAGTATTTACCAGCAAAGGTGAAATAACGACGATACACTTTTCTCATCAAATCCTGACGAGCGACTGGCATATTTTTAGGGTCATTAGTACCAATAAAATAATGACACTTATCAGTACATGCTCCACATTTGATGCATGAATCCATAAACACTTGAAGTGAACGATAGCGACCTAACAGGTCACCCATTTTATCTAATGTTTTTTCTTTCCAATCTTCTGGTAATTCACCAGGGTAGCCTAGATCTGTATCGAATTCCGCACGTGAAACGAACGGTCCGCCACCAGCCATTTCATCCTGTTTGATCAGGGGAACTGCTGGATACTCTCTAAACTTGGGAGTTTCAAAGTCTGCCACTTGTCTAAATCCTCAAAAAATTCCTAGGTATCATTCTTTACAATTAAAGTTAGCTATTAATAGAAAAATGACGCTCTATTCTTATTTAGGTTGAACTTTATTTTTTTCTGCATCTAATTCTGCAGCCCATGGTGCTATATGTCTTTCCTCACGAGGATTATCAACTTGATTACGTGTCGGAGCAAAAAACAAACCTGGGATATGTAGCAGCTTACTAAAAGGTAACAATATCATTAAAATTGCAACCAGAAACAGATGTACCATTAAAGGGAAATCTGTTGGCAATGCCTGCCAGTCAAATATTAATAAACCTAAAGAAAATTCTTTTACTGCGATAATATCGGTATGTGAAATAAAACGCATGACTATGCCAGTTAAACCAATAACCATGAGTAAAATCAGCCATAAATAGTCAGATGGAGATGATATGTACTTTACACGTGCCACAAATATACGGCGAACAAGGAGTCCAGCTAAACCAATAAACATTGTAAATGCCGCGTATTCGCCCACATTTTGCAACAACACTAAAGGTAGTGGTACATCTTTAATAAAAAAGCGTAAATGATTTAATAGAACCACAAAAAGGCTCATATGGAACAACCAGCCAAACAGCCAGGTCCATTTATTGGAACGGAACAAGGCGGCAAATAAGATTGCTTCTTTAGCCAGTCTAATGGCCACGCCACCCTTTGTTAAAGGAGCAGGTGTGACCGGTATTTTCAAAGGTGCGGGCACCCGGGAATATTGAATAATTTTTTTCGTAAGTCCTATAATAAGGACAAGAAAAGCCACTGTAAAAAGTAGCGCATAAAACGCTGACATATTACCTACCCATTAGTAATTTTTAAACAGTGTGCAAGAACTCTTCTGTTAATAAGAAAATTTCCTGCACATGAATTTCTACCATTCAGCAGAAATTATTTTTTGCTGTGTTATACACAACCAGTTGGTTTTGGAAGACCAGCAAATTTACATGCTTGCTTACCAGGACCATAAGGGAATAATTCATAAAGGTACTTAGAATTACCTTTTTCTTTACCCAGTTTTTTAGCAACAGCTTTAGTCAGAACACGAACTGCTGGTGCAATTTGATATTCTTCATAGTACTCACGCAGGAAGTTAATGATATCCCAGTGATCATCACCCATTTCAACTTCGTCGATTTTTGCCATTTCAGTAGCAATTGCAGGGAACCATGTGCTAAGGTCAACTAAATAACCTTCTTCATCAACTTCGATCTCTTTACCTTCTACAGTAATAGTAGCCATTATTTAACTCCAATATTTAAATGTTAATATAAATTTACAGCCAAGACTGAACGTTTGAATGCTCGGCTACCAAATCAACGAAACCTGCATAATCAACGGTTTTGATGCCGTCCAGAATGTCTGCTTCTGTAAAACCGCGTGTATTCAGGTCGGAACCTAACACATAAACGTTTTTATTTGCAATTGCTGCAGTTAAATCATCTGCAACCTTAGTACCTTTTAATGCGCCAACTACTGCATCTTCTATCAACAGAATGCTTGAGCCTTCTTTTGATTTGGTCAGACACGAGTTTAGTGAATTACGTTCAAAAGGTGATTTATTTACAGTGTGTAACATTGCCATTTTATCTAATCTCCTTAAGAACTAATCACAACATCCTGCTCATCCATCAGATCAGCAAGTTCAGCGCGTGTAACAAGTTTTATAGATGGTTTTTCTGCCCAATCTTCATCTTCATAAGTCAGATCCATGATATTGTCCAGAGTTAAACCACGTTCTTCTAATGATTCTTTTTCAACATAGAGTTTGTTGATATCATAATCACCTAAAGCTTTATAAGCATTTGAAAAATTCTTCATGCCTGATGCTTCAGTATTTTGATTATTTGAAATTTGAAAAACACCATCGTCACAAAATACCAGGCTTACATCCTGATCAAAAGCAGCACTAATTAAAACAACTTCTAATGATTCTAATGCGTAAACTGTACCATAAGGTGCTTTAGTGTTCACAAACATGAATTTCTTTATACTTTCACTCATATTGTTTCCTCTTAATCACCAAATGTTAATAAACGATCAGCCTGGATACCACCTTCCACTAACTGACCTAAGCCAGAAATACGGAATGCCGGGTGGATATTGTCTGCATCTTTGCCTTGTCTTCCTGCTTCATCAGCATCCAACATACCGCGACGCTGCGCAGCTGCAATACAAACAACCATATCCAATTCATGTTCTTTACCTAAAGCAGCCCAGTTTTCCGTAATGTTACGGTCATCCTGAGGCGGGATAGCTAGACGAGTTGCGTTATTTACGCCATCGTTATAAAAGAACACACGATAGATTTCATGACCTTTTTCTAAAGCAGCCTTGGCAAACTGATACGCTGTATCTGATGCCTGGTGCTGGTAAGGTCCTTCATTAATTAATAATGTAAATTTCATTAAGGATTTTACCTATCTCAACTTAGGGCTTCCGAAGAAGCCCTAAGTCAATTAAAAGTGAATGTGCGTAGAAGCGTTAAGACTGTTACGTGCGCCTCTCCAGTCATCAATATGGAACTTGGTGAATGGCAGACCAGTTTTCTCAAAGAAACCGAACCAGCCGATTCTTTCAATCCAGTCATTCATACGTTCCCAACCCTTAGCGTCTTCTTTGTAGACTTTCAGGATACGCTTAACTAAAGCGGTTGCTTCAGGCCAGCGAGGTGGGTTGTTAGGAATACCAGCAGCAACCAGTTTCTGGAATGTTGGCTTGCCGCGTGCATTTGAGTGATTACCACCAACCCAGATTGCTAATGTTGTATGCACAGCATCATTAATCAGCATTGGAGGACAAGGAGGATAACATGCACCACAACAGATACATTTCTTCTCATCAACTTCTAATGTCGGCTTTCCATCAACCATTGCAGGACGAATTGCAGCAACTGGACAACGCGCAACAATTGTTGGACGTTCACAAGCATTAGCAACTAATTCATGAGCAATTTTAGGTGGCTTAGTGTGCTGAATGTTAATCGCGATATCACCTTGTCCACCACAGTTAATCTGGCAGCAAGAAGTCGTGATATGAACACGGTTAGGCATTTCTTCACGTTTAAATTCGTCAACCAGCTCATCCATCATTGACTTAACAACACCTGAAGCATCTGATCCTGGAATATCACAATGCAACCAACCCTGTGTATGAGAAGGTGCAGTAATAGTAGGCCCTGTACCACCAACAATTAAACCGGCTTTTTCAATAGCTTCAATCATTGGAGCTACTTTTGCTTCGCTGTCAACCATATATTCAAGGTTAGAACGAATGGTGAAACGGATAAAACCATCACCTAATTCGTTTGCGATGCGAGTAATTTCACGTAATGTGTAGACATCAAGAATACGAGCAGTACCAACACGGATAGTGTATATTTCGTCACCACCATGAGCAACGTGTCTTAGTACACCTGGACGTGGTCTATCATGATATTTCCACAAGCCAAAGTTTCTACGCATTGTTGGATGCATATACTGGAATCCATCTGGAGCGCCAGATTCGATAGGCATTTTAGGTTTTTCTGCAGCCATTTTAATTTCCTATTCTAATAAACTTGTTCTCATTACCAGAAGTATTTTTAAACTCCTGATAATGATAATTTAAATCAATGTTGAAAAAAAGATTTATGCGGTAGCAGCTTTTGCTTTCTTGTCATACCACTTTTTAACTTCTTCGTCCCAACCATCCATACGTACGTATGAACACTGACGTGGTTCGCTAACCATGTTTGGATCTAATTCAAGACCAATACCTTCAAGATAGTTAACCAGACCGATACGCTCAATCATTTCACCAGTACGTTCGTGCTCAAGAGCATTCTCAGCAAAGAAATCAATCATTTCACCAGTCAGTTCAACCAGATATTCAATTTCTTCCATTGTTTCAGCTTTCAAGAAAGGTGCAACTACAGTACCCATCATGTCACCAATTTTCAGTGTACGTTTACCACCGATAAGAATGGTTACACCTTTGTCATCACCAGGAGCCAAAGCTTGGGTCATTACATTGATACAATGCATACAACGAACACATTCTTTGTTATTCACATCAAGTGTATTGTCATCATTCAATTTGATCGCATTTGAAGGACAACGATCAGTGACATTATCAATCACATAATCACGACCTTTTGCTGCAACAAATGCTTTAACTTCGTCTTGATCAACCTTCATGTCATCACGCCAGATACCAATTACAGCCATATCCGCACGTTCGATAGCATTAGTACAATCATTTGGACAACCAGACACTTTAATCTTCCACTTATATGGAAGTGCTGGTCTGTGTAGATCATCCTGGAATTCATTAACCAGGTGACGCATTAAACCTTGTTCGTTAGTACAAGAGTGTTCACAACGAGCTGCACCAACACATGCCATTGCCGTACGAACACATGGTCCAGCACCACCTAAATCCCAACCATATGAGTTTAATTTATCAAAAAATGGCTGCATTTCATCAGTAGTAGAACCGATAAACATGATGTTACCAGTCTGGCCGTGGAAAGTTTGCAGGCCGGAACCATGCTTTTCCCAGTCATCAGCTAATTGATTCAGAATATCAGCAGTGTAGAAGTTACCCGCTGGCGGCTGAATACGCACTGTGTGAAATTCTTTTGATTCAGGGAAGTGATCAGCGACTTCAGAGAAACGTGGAATAATACCGCCACCGTAACCAAATACAGAAACAGTACCACCTTTCCACCAACCCATACGAGTTTCGTAGGAATGTTCCAGCTGGCCTAATAGTCCGCCAACCATTGAATTGATACGCTCATCAGGGTGGTCATCTCTTAAACGCTTGAATGATGAAATAAAGCTGGGCCATTCGCCATTTTCCAGCTCATCTAGCATCGGAGTATCATAGATCGTTACTTTAGGCACGGTTTTCTCCCTTAGGTAAATTTGGTGCGACTAACAAATAATCGTTTGGTATTTTAATTCTGTCACAAGCTATTTGAAGATTTAGTAAATCAGCTTATAACAATAAACTATTAAGCCTTGCAAAGATACACGATTAATTCATTTATCACAAGACACACAAAAAACAATGGTGTGAATTTTAGGACTTAATAATAAACTATTAAACCCTTCCTTTGGGAGGCATACAGCTCACTCTACTATCCCCTTAGGGATATATCATTCCATTAGTGAAAAAAAGATGTGAGAAATGAAATTATTTATCAAGTACTTAGTCGATCCTGAAAAAAGATAATCATCATGAATCGATAGATTATCGTACAACATTAATTGTAATTTTATTGTTCCTGATCAAATT
>JAHXIM010000408.1 GCA_025655635.1 gamma proteobacterium symbiont of Lucinoma myriamae
CTCCAGCCTAGAGAAAAACAGTTCAATTATGAGAAGTTTGGTGCTGGATATTATGTCGTTGCATGGGCTACTGCGTTTTTTAGGTTCATCAGTAAATAAAGAATTGCTACCTGACCGGCAGCAAGGAAGCCAAATTGTATAAGTGCTAGAAGTATCACGGGAATTGCTGCGATTATTGAACCGATATTAGGAATAAAGTTTAATAAAAAAGCAACCATACCCCAAAGAATGGGAAAATCAATGCCCATAATGCTTAATACGATAATAATCGGCAGGGCAGTAATAAGACTGGTGAAAGCCTTAATTTTAAAATAACGGCCTATAGTAGCGGACACATGTTCCAGACTGGCCATAGTTTGTGCGGGATTATTAGAAATACTTTTTAATTTGAAGCGAAAGCCGCTGAGTTCAAGTAATAAAAAAATCACCGTCATTAAAATTAGAAAAATATTAGTAAGAGCACCCAGTACCTGATTAAAGGTAGAGCTGACAAAACTCATCACTTTACCAAAATTTAAAATTTTTCTTAATTCTTCAAGCTCTAAATGTATGCCGAATTGACTTAGAGTAACGGCTATCGATTGGGTAATTTCTTGTAAACGAGTCTGATATTCGGGCAGCTTATCAGAAAAATTTTGTAAGGAAGAGCCTAAAATTGAGCTGATAAAAAAGCCTAATATAACAATGCTGAGAATAATAAGGCTGACAGCAAGACCGTCTGGGACTTTTTTTCTGTTAGACAAAACATGGCTGGCCCGCTAATGGCACTGATAAAAAGAGCGATCAATAAGGGTGAAATAATACTTTCTGCGTATTTTACACCAGCAAGAATAATGACAATTGCAGCTAAAGTGACGATAAGGCTGGTAGAGCGTTTAGCAAGAGAAGCATCTTCCATATTGAGCCAAATACCTGATTTTAATTATTAGTACTACTAATTGTATGAAATGGACAAAATTAAACAAGTTGTTTTGTACTAATATTATTTACTACTAGCAAAGCAGATGATTTATAATGCTTTGTTTGACAATAGTTATTAGTTAAAATAGCCTTGAGTCCAAAATATAGTCTTGAGCAAATAAATAGCCCATAGTGAGACCGGAGTAAAAAAGTGTTTTATACAGATCAGTTTGATGTCATCGTCATTGGCGGCGGCCATGCGGGCACAGAAGCGGCAATGGCGGCCAGCCGTATGGGCTCCAGTACTTTGCTGATCTCTCATAATATTGAAACACTGGGTCAGATGTCCTGTAATCCAGCTATCGGCGGCATAGGCAAAGGCCATTTAGTTAAAGAAATTGATGCTTTAGGTGGTTTGATGGCCAAAGCAACTGACCTGGGTGGTATTCAGTTTCGTCGTCTTAATGCCTCTAAAGGGCCGGCAGTGAGAGCCACTCGTGCTCAGGCAGATAGGGTTTTATATAAAACGGCTGTGCGTTACGCGCTGGAAAATCAGCCAAACCTCAAACTGTTTCAACAGGCAGTTACCGATCTAATCGTTGAAAATGAGCGGGTGGTCGGTGTTGAGACCGAAATGGGGCTCAAGTTCAGGGCTAAAACAGTGGTGCTGACGACCGGCACGTTCTTAGGCGGTTTAATCCATATTGGTTTGGAAAACTATCAGGGCGGCCGGGCCGGCGATCCCCCTGCTAATAAATTAGCACAACGCTTACGTGAACTGCCGTTTAATGTGGATCGTCTGAAAACCGGTACACCGCCGCGACTGGATGGCCGCAGTATTGATTTTTCCGTACTGGAAGAACAGCCGGGTGATACGCCTATTCCTACCTTTTCATTTTTAGGCAAGGCCAGTGATCACCCGCGTCAGATCAGTTGCTATATTACCCATACTAATGAAAAAACGCATGACATTATCCGCACGGGTTTTGCACGTTCGCCAATGTTTACGGGCGTTATTGAGGGTGTTGGCCCAAGATACTGCCCGTCAATTGAAGATAAAATCAACCGCTTTGCTGATAAAGACTCGCACCAGATTTTTGTTGAGCCGGAAGGCCTGCAGACTAATGAAGTGTACCCCAATGGCATATCCACCAGTTTACCTTTTGATATTCAACTGGCGTTTATACGCTCCATGAAAGGTTTTGAACACGCTGATATTGTGCGCCCCGGTTATGCCATTGAATATGATTTCTTCGATCCCAGAGATTTAAAATCATCATTAGAAACCAAGTTTATTAACGGTCTGTTCTTTGCCGGACAAATTAATGGCACTACAGGTTATGAAGAAGCGGCAGCACAGGGTTTGATTGCCGGTGCCAATGCGTCATTGCAGGTGCAGGAAAAAGAAGCCTGGTCACCGGGGCGAGAAGAAGCCTATATTGGTGTGATGATTGATGATCTGATCACTCAGGGTACTTCAGAGCCGTATCGTATGTTTACCTCAAGAGCAGAATATCGGTTGATCTTAAGAGAAGATAATGCGGATTTACGTTTGACTGAAAAAGGTCGTGAACTGGGTCTGGTTGATGATCAGCGCTGGCAGGCGTTTAGTGACAAAAGGGAACAGGTAGATAGTGAAATTAAGCGTTTAAAAAGTACTCGAATAGGTCCTAATGCCATTACGGAAGAGGAAGCACTGCGGGTGTTAAAAACACCATTGAATAAAGATACCAGTTTATATGATATGCTCAGAAGGCCGGAAGTAAGTTATGACTCACTAACCAGTTTAGCTATTGCTGGTGATAAGATAGCTGATCCCATAGCTGCAGAGCAGGTAGAAATTCAGACCAAATATTCAGGCTATATTAAACGCCAGATGGAAGAAATTGATAAACATAAACGCTATGAGAATAAAACTATTCCAGATGATTTTGATTATTTAGGCCTTAAATCATTGTCATCAGAAGTGCGTGAAAAATTACAAAAAGCACAGCCGCAAACCATTGGTCAGGCCAGTCGTGTACAGGGTGTGACACCCGCTGCTATTTCATTATTGTTGGTCTTTTTGAAAAGTCATAAAGCTAAAAAGGCAGGTTAAACGATTATGAGTTCACGACAAATATTGAGTCAATCCCTGGCAGATGGAATACGACAGCAAGGTCAAATAATTGCCCAAAGCGAGCAGGATAAATTAATTTATTTTGTCGAACTGCTCAATAAATGGAATAAAGTCTATAATCTGACTTCAATCAGAAAGCCTGCAGAAATGATCAGTCTGCATTTATTAGACGCTCTGGTAATGCTGCCCTTTTTTGATAATAGTACCCTGGATAATCATGAGCAGCCAATCAAGCGTGTGCTTGATGTGGGCACCGGAGGCGGCATACCGGGTATACCGCTGGCGATTTGTTTACCGGACATTGACTTTGTCTTAATGGATGCCAGAGGTAAAAAAGTCCGTTTTATACAAACAGCTATCGCTCAGTTAGGTTTGAAAAATGTCACTGCGGTACATTCCAGGGTTGAAGCTTATCAGGTAAATGATGAAGATAAATTTGATCGGATCATCTCCAGAGCATTTGCATCACTGGAAGACATGCTGATGTTTTGCCGTCATCTTTGTCGAAGAAGGGGCCGGAAAAATAGCCAGAAGCAAGGTAAGTTTTTCGCCATGAAAGGCCAAATACCAGAAGAAGAGATTGCACAACTGCCAGAAGGCTTTAGAATAGAAAAAATCAATGAGCTTAAAGTCTCCGGTTTAAATGCGCAAAGGCATTTGATTCAGATAGCTTTTTCATAAAAGCTTTTTATATTAAAGAAGACCTGATATTAACAAAAGCCCGCTCCGTGTGAGCAGGGTGAGGGAAAAATGTTATGGCAAAAATTATCGCCATATCCAATCAGAAAGGGGGAGTGGGTAAAACCACTACCAGTATCAATCTAGCCGCATCACTGGCTGCTACACGACGTCGAATTTTACTCGTGGATATGGATCCGCAAGGCAATGCAACCACTGGCAGCGGTGTTGATAAAAATGATGTCGAATTTTGCGGTTATGATTTACTGGTTTCCAAGATGTCGGTAGCTGAAGTCAAAATTCATATTGAAGATGCAGGTTATGATTTAATTCCAGGTAATGGTGATCTAACGGCTGCTGAAGTTGAACTAATGACCAAGTTTGATCGTGAACGCCAATTGAATTATCGCTTTAAAGATATTGCAGATGATTATGATTACATCATCATTGATTGTCCGCCCTCATTGAATATGCTGACTGTTAATGCCATGGTGGCTGCTGACAGCGTGCTGATCCCCATGCAATGTGAATACTATGCATTAGAAGGTCTGTCTGCGCTTAAAGATACGATTTCCAGTATTAAAGAAACGCTAAATCCACGACTCAAGATAGAGGGCATTTTAAGAACGATGTTTGACCCGCGTAATCGGCTGGGAATTGAAGTGTCACGGCAATTATTGGAATATTTTAATGACAAAGTCTATCGAACGGTTATCCCCAGAAATGTTCGTCTTGCAGAAGCCCCCAGTTATGGGGTGCCTGTTATCAGTTATGATCGTTCATCAAAGGGTGCTCGTGCCTATCTGGCTCTGGCAGGTGAAATGCTGCGCCGTGATGACGGCAGTGATAAAAAAAAAGCTAAAAAGGATAATAACAAACAGGCTAAGAAGCATGGTAAAAAAAACAAAAAGTCTAAAAAATCAGAAACAGCCTGATGATATGCATATTAAGATAGAAAGGAACTAGATAGTGGCAGGTAAAAAACGTGGTTTGGGTCGTGGCTTAGATGCCTTATTGGGCGGCGGTGTGAAAAAAGAACATGCTGGTAAACAAAAATCAGATGGTGAACTGCATAATGTGCCGGTAGAACTGATTCAGCCAGGTGTATACCAGCCACGGATTGATATGCATCCCGAAGCACTTGAAGAGTTAGCGAATTCTATAAAAGCACAGGGTGTTGTTCAGCCAATCATTATTCGTCCTGTTGGTGATGCCACTGCAAGTGACGAGCAAAAATATGAAATTATTGCTGGTGAACGCCGCTGGCGTGCATCACAAATGGCAGGCCTGGCTGATATCCCTGCTGTGATCCGTGATGTGCCCGATCAAGCTGCTATTGCGATGGCATTGATTGAGAATATTCAGCGTGAAGAACTCAATCCCATTGAAGAGGCCGGTGCATTAAGACGCCTGATTGATGAATTTAATTTGACTCATCAACTGGCAGCAGAAGCTGTGGGTCGATCACGCGCTGCGGTATCAAATTTATTACGCCTTTTAGATTTAGAAGCCAATACACGCAGTTTGCTGGAAAATGGTGATCTGGAAATGGGTCATGCGCGCGCACTGCTGGCATTGAAGGGAGAAGAACAAAGCCATACAGCGCGACAAATTGTTAGTCAGGGACTATCAGTACGTGAAACAGAACGGTTAATCAAAAAAATACTCAACCCCAAAGTAAAAACTGAGAAAAAGATCGATCCAAATATTGTTAATTTACAACAGAGTTTGAGTGATAAGCTGGGTGCAAAAGTACTTTTTCAACATGGCAATAAAGGCAAGGGTAAAATGGTTATTCATTATAATAATGTCGATGAATTAGAAGGAATAATCGCACATATTAGGTAGAGTTGCTGTTATTTCTTTACTCTAGCATATCTTTGTAAAATAGCATGGTAATATATACAGAGTAAGTTTTTCTAGTCATACAGAGTAAGTTTTTCTAGTCATACAGAGTAGTTTATAGTGAATCTGACTATCTATTTTGGGATAAATATTAGAATATCGTAATTTTCATTGATCTAGCATAAGATAATCATTATAATTTACGCTTTAAAAATTAAGTGCGGATAGCACTTATATTAAAAGAAAACGGATAATTATTTAAATGAGTTTTGCACTGGTCGTCATGCGCAGGGTAGTACGTCGACTGTTAATTGTACAAGTAATTTTAACTCTTATCGTTGCTCTGGGTTATCTTGTTCTGCAAAATAGTGATGCTCTGTTTGCCGCCCTTTACGGGGGTAGCATTACGCTGTCAGGCACATTACTTATGGCATGGCGCATTGGCCGTGCTGGTGAAGTTGCTTCCACACAGAGGCAGCAGGGATATATAGAAATATATATTGGTGCGATACAAAAATTTATTTTAACACTGGTTTTAATGGCGTTTGGGATGGGTTATCTAAAATTAGACCCGTTAGCAATTTTAATCAGTTTTGCTGTGAGCCAATTGAGTTTTATTGCCAATAAAGTAGATACCAGTCATGTTCCTGTAAAAAAATAGGAGCACTGCTTTTTGAAAAAGAATTATTTAAAAATCGTGGAGATGTAAAGTGAGTAGCTCAACTGCTAATGAAGCAAACGGACCAACATCCGTTGAGTATATTCAGCATCACTTGCAAAATAACAGTATCGGTGAAGGTGGTTTCTGGGTCTTGAATCTGGATACACTGATTTACAGCTGGTTATTGGCAGGTGTGTTGATGTACATTGCCTATACAATGGGTAAAACAATTACTACTGACACCCCGTCAGGTGGTCAAAATGTTTTAGAAGCAATTGTTGAATTTGTTCAACAACAGATCAGAGATATTTTCCCCGGAAGTAACCCGTTGATTGGGCCGCTGGCTTTGACCATTTTTATGTGGGTTTTCCTCATGAATGCCATGGATCTTATTCCAGTTGATCTATTACCGACATTAGGGAGTCTGGTTGGTATCAATTATATGAAAGTTGTGCCGACAACCGATTTAAGTACCACATTTGCATTGGCAATCTCTGTCTTTGCCCTTATTATTTATTATAACATTAAAATTAAGGGCCCTATCGGCTACCTTAAAATGTTTCTGTTTCACCCATTTGGTAAATATCTGATACCCGTTAATATTATCATGACGGCTATTGAAGAAATTGCCAAACCAGTCAGTCTAGGTTTACGTTTATTCGGTAATATGTTTGCCGGTGAATTAATCTTTTTACTGATTGCGCTTTTAGGTGGTGCATCTCTGTATGGATTAATTCCACAGATTGCTTTGGGTACCGCATGGGCTATATTCCATATTCTGGTTATTTCCCTGCAGGCATTTATCTTTATGTTATTGACCATCGTATACCTTGGTATGGCGCATCAGGATATCGACGAACACTAATTTCAACAAACCGATTTTTTAAACATTTAACATTTAACTTTTAACTTTTTTAAAATAGTAAATATTAGGAGAAACTAATGGAAGCAATGGCTTTAGTTTATGGTTACACAGCAATCGCTGTCGGTATTATTCTTGCTGCAGCAGGTCTGGGTTCAGCTTTAGGGTGGGGACTTATTTGTTCCAAGTTCCTTGAAGGTATTGCTCGTCAACCTGAAATGCGCCCTCAGTTAATGGGTCAAATGCTGTTTACCGGTGGTCTGATGGAAGCATTTCCAATGATCGTTTTAGGTATGGCAATGTGGTTTGTATTTGCAAACCCATTTGCAGCAGCAGTTCAAGCCTCTGTTGGCGGTTAACTATTTTATTTAGCTCAAGGCTGTTTATCAGCTCAAGCTGTTGATTAGCTAAGAACCGATGCGGTTCATAACATGCTGATTATTAGCTTAACTTTGAATGACATTAACTTTCAAAGAGTAGCTAAACATAGAATTTTAACAAAAATGAATATAGGAATTAGGCGATGAGCATTACCGCAACTCTTATAGGCCAGATGATAACGTTCGCGATATTAGTCTGGTTCATAGGTAAATATCTCTGGAGTCCAATGACCCAGATGATGGACGATCGTAAAAAGCGTATTGCCGATGGTCTTGCAGCAGCTGAGCGTGGTAAACATGAGCAGGAGCTGGCGGAACATAAAGCGACTCAACATATTAAAAAAGCAAAAGAGCAGGCGGCTGAAATCCTTGCTCAAGCGCAAAAGCGCGGTGCTGAAATAATAGAGGACGCTAAAGATGACGCAAAGGCTGAAGGCGAACGTTTAATCGTAGCAGCAAATGCTGAGATTGAACAAGAGGTCAATCGTGCTAAAGAATCATTGCGTGCACAGGTGGTTGATATCACTATTGCAGCAGCAGGCAAGATCATTAAGAAAGAGATCGACGCTAAAGCACATGGCGATTTGTTAAAAGATGTCGTAGGGCAGCTATGATTTACAAGACAGGGAATTCATAATGGCAGAAACAAGCACATTAGCAAGACCTTATGCCCAGGCAATCTTCAATCTGGCACAAGCCAATAACACCCTTAAAGCATGGTCTGACACACTGGCTCTTCTCAAAGAAGTGACAGCGAATGAGTCCATGGTCGAGTTTATCAACAATCCAGATGTTTCAGATGAGCAGGTTACTTCACTGATCATTGATATTTGCCAGGAACAACTGGATGAGCAAGGACAAAACTTCATTAAAATAGCGGCAGAAAATGGTCGTTTAGAAGTGATTCCCACTATAGCTGACAGCTTTGAAGCCATGCGTGCTGAACAAGAAGGCAGTATAGATGCTCAGGTTATTTCAGCTTATGCCGTCAATGCAACACAAAAGAAAAGCATTGCCGCAGCGTTGAAAAAGAAATTCGGTCGTGAAGTGACGATTACAACTCAAACCGACAAGACATTGTTAGGTGGAGTCATCATTCGTGCAGGTGATGTGGTGATTGACGGTTCAGTGAAATCACAACTGGAAAAAATTACCGACTCACTGCTTAGCTAGCGAGTCGGGACATAGAGGATTAAAAAATGCAGTTAAATCCATCAGAAATCAGCGATTTAATAAAAAGTCGCATTGAAAATTTTGATGCTAAAACCGAAGCAAATACCGAAGGTACTGTTGTTAGTCTATCAGATGGTATTGCATTAATTCACGGTTTAAGTGACGTAATGTCAGGGGAAATGATTAAATTTCCTGGAAATGTTTTTGGTATAGCATTAAACCTGGAACGCGATTCAGTTGGTGCAGTTGTCCTGGGTGACTACAAGAATATCTCTGAAGGTGACAAGGTAAAATGTACAGGTCGTATTCTGGAAGTACCCGTAGGGGATGCTATGCTGGGTCGTGTTGTTGACACACTGGGTAATCCTATTGATGGTAAAGGTCCAATTGATACAGAACAGACATCACCTATTGAGAAAATTGCACCGGGTGTAATTGCTCGTCAATCAGTTGATCAACCCGTTCAGACCGGTTTGAAATCAGTTGATGCCATGGTGCCGATTGGTCGTGGTCAGCGTGAATTGATTATTGGTGACCGCCAGACAGGTAAGACTGCAGTCGCCATTGATGCCATTATTAACCAGAAAGACTCTGGTATTAAATGTATCTATGTTGCCGTAGGGCAAAAAGCATCCAGTGTCGCAGCAGTGGTTCGCAAGCTGGAAGAATTCGGCGCTATGGAAAACACGATTGTTGTTGCTGCATCTGCATCTGATGCAGCTGCCATGCAATATATTGCACCTTATTCAGGTTGTGCCATGGGTGAGTTCTACCGTGACAAAGGTGAAGATGCATTAATCGTTTATGATGACTTGACCAAACAAGCCTGGGCTTATCGTCAAGTGTCATTACTATTACGTCGCCCACCGGGTCGTGAAGCCTATCCAGGTGATGTTTTCTATCTTCATTCACGTTTACTTGAGCGTGCAGCTCGTGTTAATGCGGACTTTGTTGAAGAACAGACCAATGGTAAAGTAACCGGCCAAACGGGTTCATTGACGGCATTGCCGATTATTGAAACACAGGCAGGTGACGTATCGGCGTTTGTACCAACCAATGTAATTTCAATTACAGATGGTCAGATTTTCCTGGAAACTGATTTATTTAACTCAGGTATTCGTCCGGCGATTAATGCGGGTTTATCGGTATCACGTGTTGGTGGTGCTGCACAAACCAAGATCATCAAAAAATTAGGCGGCGGTATTCGTCTTGATTTAGCTCAGTATCGTGAACTGGCGGCATTTGCTCAGTTTGCCTCTGATTTGGATGAAGCAACTCGCAGCCAGATTGAGCGTGGTCAACGTGTTACAGAATTGATGAAACAGGTTCAGTATTCACCTTATAGTATTGCGCAAATGGCGATTACATTATTTGCAGCGAACAAAGGTTATCTGGATGATATTGAAGTTATAAAAATTGTTGATTTTGAAAATGCACTGCAAGATTACATGAAAGCCAACAAAGTTGACTTGATCAATAAGATCAATGAGACAGGTGATTATAATGATGCCATTGAAAGCGAATTAGATGAAGCGATTAAAAGTTTTAAATCTAATAGCAGCTGGTAAATAGGAGGCTCTGAGGATGGCAAGCGGAAAAGAGATTCGTACTCAGATCAGCAGTATTAAAAATACGCAGAAAATCACCAGTGCAATGGAAATGGTTGCTGCCAGTAAAATGCGTCGTGCACAGGACAGGATGAGTGCATCCAGGCCTTATGCAGAAAAGATGATTGATGTTGTTCGTCATCTGACACACGCACATACTGAATATAGGCACCCATTTCTAGTTGAACGTGAAATACAGCGTGTTGGCTATATTGTGGTATCTTCTGATCGAGGCTTATGTGGCGGTTTGAATACCAATTTATTCAAAGAAGCCGTAACAAGTATGAAAAAATGGCATGAACAAGAGAAAGAAATTGATGTTTGTGTGATTGGTTCAAAAGCCAGTGCCTTTTTTAAGCGTATTGGCGGTAATGTGGTTTCACATAGCGAACAATTAGGTGATGAACCAAGTATTGACGATTTAATCGGTAGTGTCAAAGTCATGCTTGATGCTTATAATGAAGGTAAAATTGATCGACTTTACGTTGTGTTCAATAAATTTATTAATACCATGACTCAGCAGCCTATTGTGGGTCAAGTGCTTCCCATTGGTGAATCTCAGATGGAGAATCATTCCAGCTCTGAAGAGCATGTGAGATACCATGAAGTTTCTGCTGAGGAAGCTGCTGGACATATGAAGTATCACTGGGATTATTTATACGAACCTGATGCCGAAGAAGTGATTGATGCATTATTAATGCGTTATATCGAATCACTGGTATATCAGAGTGTAGTTGAAAATGTTGCCTGTGAGCAGGGTGCCAGAATGGTTGCAATGAAGAGTGCAACCGATAATGCTGGTGATATGATTGATGACTTGCAACTTGTTTACAATAAAGCAAGACAAGCCGCTATTACACAAGAACTTTCAGAAATTGTTGCCGGTGCTGCTGCTGTATAAGGCAGAAGACCTGTAAATTATGAAAGTAATAAAGCAAACGAGTTATGCTAGATGTAAAGCACAGATTTTAGCTTACATTCAGCATGCTTTCTTTTTTTGCTTTTAGTTTTAAAAAAAGGAACCAAAAATGAGTTCAGGAAAAATTGTCCAGATTATTGGTGCTGTAGTCGATGTAGAATTTACTCGCGATTCATTACCGAAGATTTATGATGCATTAACAGTTGCTGAAGCAGAACTAACTCTGGAAGTTCAGCAGCAATTAGGTGACGGAGTTGTTCGTTGTATCGCCATGGGAAGTACTGATGGGGTAAAACGTGGACTGGTAGTCACATCGACAGGCGCACCTATTTCCGTACCGGTTGGTACCGAAACATTGGGACGCATTATGGATGTGCTGGGTAATCCGATTGATAAAAAAGGTGATGTCGGCGAAAAGAAACGTGCCTCAATTCACCGCGCAGCACCTGCCTATGAAGACCTGGCAGCCGCAGCGGAATTATTGGAAACCGGTATTAAAGTAATTGACCTGGTCTGCCCATTTGCCAAAGGTGGTAAAGTCGGCTTATTTGGTGGTGCGGGTGTTGGTAAAACTGTGAATATGATGGAGCTTATCCGTAATATTGCAGCAGAGCATAGTGGTTACTCCGTATTTGCCGGTGTGGGTGAACGTACTCGTGAGGGTAATGACTTCTACCATGAAATGAAAGACTCCAATGTACTTGATAAAGTGGCTCTGGTTTATGGTCAGATGAATGAGCCTCCGGGTAACAGACTACGTGTTGCCTTAACCGGCCTGACCATTGCGGAAGGTTTCCGTGACGAAGGTAATGACGTATTATTATTTATTGATAATATTTATCGTTATACCCTGGCAGGAACTGAAGTATCTGCACTATTAGGTCGTATGCCTTCAGCAGTTGGTTATCAGCCAACACTAGCTGAAGAAATGGGTGCCCTGCAAGAACGAATTACGTCAACAAAAGTCGGCTCAATTACTTCTATTCAGGCGGTTTATGTACCTGCTGATGATTTAACCGATCCATCACCAGCAACAACATTTGCTCACCTTGATGCGACTGTTGTTTTATCTCGTCAGATTGCTGAATTAGGTATTTATCCTGCAGTTGATCCGCTGGATTCAACTTCTCGTCAGCTGGATCCGCAAATTGTCGGTAATGAGCATTATGAAGTGGCTCGTGGAGTTCAGACAACTCTACAGCGTTATAAAGAATTAAAAGATATTATTGCGATTCTGGGTATGGATGAATTATCTGATGAAGATAAGCAGATTGTAAATCGTGCTCGTAAAATTCAACGTTTCTTATCACAGCCTTTCTTTGTGGCAGAAGTCTTTACCGGTACCGAGGGTAAGTATGTTTCTCTGAAAGAGACTATTCGCGGCTTTAAAGAAATTGTTGAGGGCATACATGACGCTATCCCTGAGCAGGCTTTCTACATGGTTGGTGGTATTGAAGAAGTGCTTGAAAGGGCAAATGCTATTTAAGCAAACAATATCCAAACTCTATTTGGTAGAGACAAAATCTACCTCTAGAACAATTATTTTTCAATAAAATAGTTTGTTCTAGAGGTGGTATTCAGGATGTAAAAGGAGAGTTGCCATGGCAATGACCATGAAATTAAACATCGTCAGTGCTGAAAAAGAGATTTTCTCTAATTTAGCTGAGATGGTTATCGTTCCAGGTGAAATGGGGGATTTAGGTATTTTACCCCAGCACTCACAATTGCTTTCAATACTTAAAGCAGGCGAAGTGATCATCACAGAACAAGGCGGTAAGCAAGAATCTGTTTATGTATCAGGTGGTTTGCTTGAGGTTCAGCCTCATGTGGTTACCATTCTTTCAGATACGGCAATAAGAGCAGGTGAGCTGGATGCACATTCAGCTGAGGCAGCTAAAGAACGTGCAGAAGAAATGCTTAAGGATCAAGAGTCCGAAATTAATTTTGCAAAGGCAGAAGCGCAACTTGCGGAAGCAATTGTTCAATTAAAAATGATTGAAAAAATGCGTAAGAAGAAGGGAGGACATTAATTTACTGGTATCAGAATAGCAAAGATAATTTTTTGTCAGATATTTTGTAGATTAATGAAGTCACTTTTTTCCATAAAAAAGATAAATAAAAAGATTATTTTAAGAATTCTGAGTAGTAACTAGTCAGTGAGTTTGAATTTGTAATTGGATTAAGGTCTGAGTCTGAACTATGTTTTTCATCATTGTGCTTAACGCCAGGTGTTTGTTTAAATTCATTATAGTAATCAGCTAGCACAGGAGAAACGGGGTCTTCTCCCATACATGGATCTGATTCATCCGCAGAAATGCCTCCAAACGGGTTCAGAATAAATAAAACCAGTAATAGTAACAACAATAAATTTTTCATCATAAACAACAGTTAAGAATATTATAACTTAATAATATAGATAAAAGGTGTAAGTTTCAAGGGGAAACTGTAAAAAGTATAATGGTAAACCCTATAGTGTGATGAATTTCAAGAAAGTAAGATAAATCTTATTTTATCTATTTAGTAAAAATAGAATAATAATCGGGTAGCCACAGGTTTCTCTCCTACAGCCCCCACACCACCCATCATGCGGGTCCGCAATGGGCGGTTCACTAACCGTAATGA
>JAHXIM010000545.1 GCA_025655635.1 gamma proteobacterium symbiont of Lucinoma myriamae
AATGATTTTTGGTGGTAATATCATGATATTTCACTATAATTTCAATGGGTTATGATTATAGACCATTTTCAACTGATTTTTATAGGATCAGAGCAAAACCAGCCTGAACCATTTATATCTGACCCGTCACTGACAGTAGCTAAAGATCCGGATAAGTTCATATAGATATTCAGCCATGCCAGACCACAACTGTCATGACTATATTGATAAGGACGAATAAAAATAACTAAATCAGCGCCGGTTTGATTGCGTAATGCAGTAACCGCATTAGCTAATGAGAAGTTCGTTATGGCGTCAAGTAATGAATCATTTGTAAGTGAATTGCTATAGCTGATCAATTCAGTACCAACCACTCTGATCTGCATAGAGACCTGACTATCCAGATAAGCCTGATTAGCCACAGCAGCCAGATAATCAATTCGTACTGATGGGTTATTATTGCGGGATTTAAACTCATCATTATATAAGACCAGAACATCGACTACGGTATTGCCGTTGACAGTGCTGGGTGCAGCAGCAGCGGCACACTGTTTGGCTCATTTGATAAGAGTTGCTCTGCAGAAGGCAGAAGCGCCTCTTGTTCAGGCAGTCTGCTGTCATCACCAAATGGCATCTTCTGCATACCTTCCTGCTTATAATCCATTAAGTTCACCTCACCTTTTACGGATTTGATATGCATAAGTCCTTCTGGTGTGGTAATACGGCCTTCAACGGTTTTATTATTAAGAGTAATCATTACTCTATGCTGAACCCTATAATCTTTTAAATGGCCAACCCATGTCTTTGATTGTCTTCCTTTACTGAGTCGGTCAAATATGACGGTATAGACTGTGCCTGACATCGTTACAAAGTCCAGTTCATCCCCCGCCTTTGATGATAGCAGTCGCTTATTCAGAGTGATTTTTTTCTTCCTGTAGATTCTGCAATATCAGCTGCAAATAGTGGCCTGTTTATTGGTGCTGGAGAATCGCTAGAGATTGCAAACAGACTTTCTCTAGCCATAGCCGGTGCAGGGGGCAGCATGATACAAGACACGAGTATAAAACATAGGCTTCTTAGTCTTATCAAAGTAATCATTGTTGTTCTCTCATAATATAAATATTATACTCAATTATACATTATAAATGGACTTGATTTAGTGAGCTTATTCAAAAAACAAGAAACAAGTAATGACCAATACAAATTTGGGGTCAAGAATGCGCTGGTTATTATTCTAAGCAGTGAAAGACGTCACGGAAGTTTTGATATCTATAGGTATAATATTGATACGGCTATTGAAACAAGAATGACGAAAATACAAATACTGAGTATACTCCCGTTATTTTAGGTGACTAAAGTGGTATGACAAGGTGAACGTAATGGTTTCTCCACTATCGGTTTTTTGGATCAGTGACTTATTCTTAATTTAATATAAATATTGCGTCTTCACTGATAACGTATCTGTTCAATTAGATAAGGATTTACCATGCTAGACTATCTTCCTGCTATCCTCGCTGCCGTTATGCAGCAGGGTGTTTTTAATTTAAATATCGATGATTATACGGTTACTGATACTGAAAACCATCAGATGTGGTTATATCAGGCTCGTAGCCATGGAGAACGTGCCGATGCAATCAGTGTTTGTAATAATTTGACCTTTGCAAAGCATAGCGACTGGTATTTACCCAATAAAGCTCAATCAGGTTTTTTTCATTCTCAGATGAATGCTGAAAATATACTACCCTTGCAGTTATTTGATCGCTGTACAGCAGAGGTTGTCAGCGACGGTTATGTGCGTACAAAGAGAGGGGCGGAAACCTATGGAGGAAATCCAGGAGACCCGATTAATTTTAGTGGTGGTGCAAATATTCGTTGTGTCAGAGATTTGTGATTTATAATAGTTTATCTCAATAGCCTGTTTTTGTTTTTTCCTGCCAGATTAATACTATCAGGCTCATACGATAAAGATTGATCCTGTACAGACAAAGGTACATCATTTTCAGGTACCCGGAAATCATAGCTCAATGGAACCTTCTTTATACCTTCGAGTTTGTAATCCATTAATATGACTTCACCCTCTGACGATTTGAGTTGCAGGATACCTTCCGGGGTAGAAATGCGTCCTCTGTTGAGCCTATCAAAAAAAGAGATATAGAGTATAATAATCTAGAAAGAATGATTTCAAACTGAGATAACGATTTATCGTGTAAAACTACTTTCATGTTACCTTTGCGGCTATCCTGTAACAGGGCGTTTATAGTTTAAATATCAATGATCATACGGGAGTGATACTAAAAATAACCTAATGTGGTTATATCAGTCTCGTATTCATGGAGAACGTCAGGGCAAGAGCATACTAATAGCAAAGTAAATATTTATGGTATCAGGTAAATTTAAAATAATAAGCTTAATTTTATAAAGAATAAAAAATGGTGTATGTATCTGTGGTGTTTTTTCTTTGGAGGTTGCTTCAACAGGGCGCACGGGCTGTCGATGTGCTAATTACATGACAAGAAATTAAAGAGCCAGGAAAAATTTCATGCATTCATTTTAGGCAGTTTTTTTATATATTACCGTGGCTTTATTAGAAAAATTCATGAATAAACGATGGGTACTTTATTGAAAAAGGGAATTTTATACGATTATCTCCAGGTGCAAGGCGGTGCAGAACAAGTTGCTCTCATGCTATCTGAATATTATGATGGCTTTCAGCAGACTGAAGGCTCTCAACAAGCTGAAGGCTCTCAATTACTTGTCTCTTCTATCAATCCAGACAATTTTGATTTATCTTTGCCTGCAATACAAAAAATTCAAACTTTACAGTCTTTTTCTTCCATTGCCCCGCTAAGAATTCTAAAAACTATTCATGGCTTTAAACAGAGTCAGTCTTATATTAATCAGTTTGAGCAGGTTATTTATAGTGGTTTCTATGCTCCGCTGGCTATCAATCAACGCTCTTACGGCAATAATTTTTATTATTGTCATACACCACCCAGATATTTGTATGATTTAAAAGATTACTATCGACAAAAACTTAATGTGGTAGGCCGATTTTTGTTACAAAGCTATTCTGACTGGTATCAGCCGCAATATGAGCAGTCACTTCAACAAATGGATAAAGTGATTTCTAATTCTATTAATGTACAAAAACGATTGAAACACTATTTAAATATCGATTCAGTGGTGATTAACCCGCCAGTAAATATTGACCGTTTTAAGTGGCTTGGTCAGGGAGATTATTATCTGTCTCTGGCTCGTTTAGAACCTTATAAACAGGTCGATAAAATTATTGAAGCTTTTAAACAAATGCCGGATAAAAAATTAGTCATTGCCTCGGGCGGCAGTGATTATGAGCGATTAAAACAATTGGCAGTTTCTGCGCCTAATATTTCTTTTACGGGCTGGTATAGTGAGGCTGAATTAGTACCATTATTAGGCAATGCCATTGCTTCTGTTTATATTGCCAAAGATGAAGATTTTGGTTTGTCACCCGTTGAGTCACAAGCTGCTGGAAAGGCGGTTATTGGTCTCGCACAAGGGGGCTTGTTAGAAACCGTTAGACATGGTGAAACGGGCTATCTTATTGAACCCCAATTTGAGCCTGAATTAATTACTAAAAACCTGAAAAAAGGCAAGGCAATAGAGGAAAGCTACTTAATTGATGCTACAATTAAGGCTGTTGAATGGATGACATCACAAAGAGCCTTGAGCTTAAAAAATAAGTGTCTTGAAAATGCAAAAAATTATCATCCCAGGTTGTTTTTTGAAAAAATGGATGTATTACTGAATAATGACTAGTTTTTTATGATAAAAGTGCTGCATGTCTATAGAACATTTTTCCCTGATTCTCAGGGTGGTCTTGAAGAAGTTATACGACAAATCAGTATTAATGTGACTTCTGCTCAGGTTCGTGTCTTTTCTATTAGTAATAAAATCAATGAACCCGATAAGGTCGAAGTTGATGGTATCCCTGTTTATCGTGTGCCCTTGTCTTTTGAGTTAGCATCTTGTAGTTTTGCATTCAAAGGCTTAGAGGTCTATAGAGAATTGGTTGAATGGGCTGATATTATTAATTATCACTTTCCCTGGCCATTTGGTGACCTATTGCATTTGCTCTATGGCAAAAATAAAAAAACAGTAGTGACCTATCACTCTGATATTGTCAGACAAAAATGGCTTTTAAAACTTTATAGGCCATTAAAAAGACGATTTTTATCCAGTGTTGATCGTATTGTGGCTACTTCTCCCAATTATTTTCAAACCAGTGATATTCTGCAAAAATATAATCAAAAAGTTGATATTATCCCTATTGGTCTGGACGAAGATAATTACCCCGCGGCTGATGATGAGAGGAAAAAGGCGTGGAGTAAAAAAATTAATAGCCCTTTTTTTCTTTTTGTCGGTGTTTTAAGGTATTACAAAGGTCTGCATATTGTTATTGAGGCGGCTAAAAAAGCGGATTATAAAATCGTCATAGTGGGGGCTGGGCCTATTGAACTAGAGTTAAAGGAACAGGCAGAGAAAGAGGGGATTGATAACATCTTATTTCTTGGTTATTTGGATGACCTCGACAAGGTGGCTTTGTTATCGATATGCCGTGCTGTTGTTTTCCCCTCGTATTTGAGATCAGAAGCCTTTGGTGTGACTTTATTAGAAGGTGCGATGTTTGCCAAACCTTTAATCTCTGTCGAAATAGGCTCTGGTATGAGCTATGTGAATATTCATAATGAAACAGGGCTGCAAGTCACTCCTGGTAATGTAAAAGCCTTTAGAGAAGCAATGGATGAGTTGTATTATGATGAAGAACGTGCGAAGACGATGGGGCTTGCTGCCAGAAAAAGATTTGAAACACTGTTTACTGGTACGCAGATGGGCAAAAAATTTGACGCATTGTATTTGTCTTTAATGAAGGAATCAAAGAATTAGGTTTGAACTATAAAGAGCAAATCTGTTACCAATTATCCTGAAAACTAATTATAATGAGCTCAAATCTAACAAAGCATATAGAGTATCCACATAATTTTGTGTTTATTCTTCATCATACAGGGAGCAACTATTGAATATTATCGTCACAGGTGGTGCAGGCTTTATTGGTTCAGCCGTCATCAGGCAGTATATTAAAGAAACTGATCATAATATTATTAATGTTGATGCGCTGACTTATGCGGGTAATCTGGAGTCACTGTCAGAAGTTGAAGATAATCCACGATACCATTTTGAACATGCTGATATCTGTAACAAAGAGGCCATGGAGCGGGTTTTTGAAAAATATCAGCCTGATGCCATTATGCACCTGGCTGCGGAATCCCATGTTGATCGCTCTATTGACGGCCCGGCGGATTTTATTCAGACCAATATTGTCGGTACCTGCAATCTGCTTGAAGTGGCTCGCAGTTACTGGAATCAACTAACGGACGATAAAAAAGCTTCTTTTCGCTTTCACCATGTTTCCACTGATGAAGTTTATGGTGATCTCGATGAAACGGGGTTTTTTACCGAAGAAACAGCCTATGATCCCAGTTCACCTTATTCCGCAAGTAAAGCATCATCCGATCATCTGGTCAGAGCCTGGCACCGTACTTATGGTTTCCCTGTAGTCATTACCAATTGTTCCAATAACTATGGTAGTCATCAGTTTCCTGAAAAACTGATCCCTTTGGTCACGCTCAATGCCCTGGAAGGAAAGCCCCTGCCAATTTATGGCAATGGTCAGCAAATCAGAGATTGGTTACACGTTGATGATCATGCTCGAGCCTTAAGACTGGTTTTAGAAACAGGAAAAAATGCACAAACTTACAATATTGGTGGTCATAATGAAAAAACCAATCTTGAAGTCGTTAAAACCATATGCTCCCTATTAGATAAATTGGTACCCGACTCTCCTTATAAACCACATGAACAATTGATCACCTACGTGACAGACCGCCCCGGACATGATGTACGCTACGCTATCGACGCCGATAAAATTGATAATGATTTGGGCTGGCGACCATTAGAAACCTTTGAATCAGGCATCGAAAAAACGATCAATTGGTATCTGGACAATAATGAATGGTGTCAGCATGTTCAAGATGGCAGTTATCAACGTGAACGACTGGGAACTGACACAGGAGAGGCAGAATGAAAGGTATTGTCCTCGCAGGTGGTTCCGGTACGCGTCTCTACCCCATTACTAAGGGAGTCAGCAAACAGCTCACACCTATTTATGACAAACCCATGGTTTACTATCCGCTGTCAGTACTTATGCTTGCTGGTATTACTGAAGTATTAATTATCTCCACACCTAATGACCTGCCCCAGTTTGAAGCATTATTAGGTAATGGCTCTGATATTGGTATGAAGTTTTCCTATAAAGTACAGCCTTCACCAGATGGCCTGGCGCAGGCATTTATTATAGGTGAAGAGTTTATTGGCGATGATGATGTCTGTCTGGTGCTAGGTGATAACATCTTTTATGGGCATGGTTTCCAGCGAATGCTTGATCAGTCTGTAAAGAATGTGACAGAACTAGGTAAAGCCACTGTTTTTGGCTACTACGTGCGTGACCCTGAACGTTATGGTGTGGCAGAGTTTGATAAAAACAGTAATGTTTTGAGTATTGAAGAAAAACCAGAACACCCCAAAAGTAATCATGCTGTTGTTGGCTTATACTTCTATCCCAATAGCGTCGTCGAAGTGGCTAAAGCCGTTAAGCCGTCTCATCGGGGTGAGTTAGAAATTACGTCGGTGAATCAAGCTTATCTGGAGCAGCAAACCCTCAAAGTAGAATTATTAGGCAGAGGCTTTGCATGGCTTGATACTGGTACCCATGAAAGTTTGATGGAAGCTGCTAATTATATTCAGACCATTGAAAATCGTCAGGGACTCAAGGTCGCCTGTATTGAAGAAATTGCCTATGAGATGGGCTATATCAGCAAAGAGCAGCTTATTGAACTGGCGCAGCCATTGAATAAAAATCAATATGGTCAGTATTTGTTACGCAGAGCAGAAGAAGATATAAGCGGATGATTTTTACTAAAACCAATATACCAGAAGTTATTCTCATTGAGCCGAAAGTCTTCGGTGATGACCGCGGCTACTTTGTTGAGACTTTTCGCAATGATTTGTTTGCACAGGAAACCGGTGTAAAAACCACATTTGTTCAGGATAATGAATCTCGCTCCAGCTATGGTGTGCTTCGAGGTTTACATTATCAATTACCCCCTCATGCACAAAGTAAACTAGTCAGAGTGATTGAAGGTAAAGTACTTGATATTGCTGTTGATATCCGCAAAGGCTCACCCACATTTGGACAGCACGTCACAGCAGAACTGTCTGCAGAAAATAAACATCAGCTGTTTATTCCCCGAGGCTTTGCTCACGGCTTTATTGTTCTTTCACAAACAGCTTTATTTGCTTATAAGGTCGACAACTATTATTCACCAGAATGTGATCGAGGCATCCAGTTTGATGATCCGCAATTGAATATCGACTGGGTAGTTGAACGCGCAAAGTTACAGCTTTCAGAAAAAGATAAAAACCAGCCGTTATTAAAAGATACATCTGATCTCTTTGACTACCAAACAAATTATTATAAATAAGATATAAACTGATGAAAATTCTAATCACCGGAGCTAAAGGTCAAGTTGGCACAGAGCTGGTCACACAGGCCGCTAAACGAGGTCATGATGTCCAGGGTTTTGGCTCTAAAGATTTGGACATATCCAATGCTGAACAAGTTAACAATACGATTCAACAAATAGCTCCTGATGTTATTATTAATGCGGCGGCCTACACGGCCGTAGATAAAGCTGAAACAGAACAAGCCATTGCTTATGCTGTAAACTCACAAGGCAGTGAAAATCTGGCAAAAGTATGTAAAAAGTTCGGGCTCCCATTACTGCATATCTCAACAGACTATGTCTATGATGGAGAAAAACAAACTCCCTATATTGAAACTGATACCCCAATACCGACAGGTGTTTATGGTGCATCTAAGCTCGAAGGTGATCAGAGAATAGAACAAATCTGGCGCAAACACATTATTCTTCGAGTCAGCTGGGTATTTGGTGAGCATGGCAATAATTTTGTAAAAACCATGTTAAGACTGGCAGAGCAAAGAGATGAGTTGAGTATTGTTAATGATCAGTTTGGCGCTCCGACATCAGCTCAAGCCATCAGCAGTCGGCTTTTAGATATTCTTGAAGACCGTCAATTTAATCAGCCATCATGCCCATGGGGTACGTATAATTTACAAAGTGATCCCGGTGTCACCTGGTATGACTTTGCACAGGAAATTTTTGCTCAGGCACTGCAATTAGGGCTGATCAATAAAACAATGAAACTCAATCCCATCCCTTCATCACAATTTCCTACTCCTGTTAAACGACCCGCCAATTCAAAGCTTGATGGCAAAAAATTACAGCAGTATTTTGATTTATTACCGGTTGACTGGAAAGCTGATCTGAAAATAATGCTGGAGAGTACTAACACTCATATTATTTAAGAGAGTTTAATAATTCCCAAAAGAGACGTATTAGATGACCATCATCAGTGCTTTTTTCTGTATAATCATCAGATGAAAACAATAAATTTCTTTTATTTGAATAAATGGAATTTTTGAATTGTAGTGTTTTTATCTTAAAATCAATTAACACCGACCCTATCGATTATGATTAATGTTACAAAAGCCTATTTGCCCGATAAAGAGAAATATAAACAGTATATTGATGAAATATATGCTAATGGCTGGTTGACTAATAACGGGCCTTTAGTAAGAAGGCTGGAAAAACGCTTAGCAGAATACTTAGGGGTTAAAAATATTGTTTTGGTGGCTAATGGCACTGCAGCACTGGAGATAGCTTATAGAACACTGGATATAAAAGGCTATGCGATAACGACACCATTTTCATTTGTGGCAACCACTAGTTCACTGGTAACTAATAATATCAAACCTATATTTGCAGATATTAATCCGCAGACTTTAAATATCGATCCCTTTAATATAAAAAAGAATATTACACAAAATACCAGTGTCATCGTCCCGGTACATGTCTTTGGTAATGGCTGTGATGTAGAAGCAATAGAGCAAATAGCGAAAGACAATGAATTAAAAGTAATATATGATGCCGCCCATGCATTTGATGTGCAGTATAAGGGGCAAAATATATTAAATTACGGAGATATTTCCGTGTTGAGTTTTCATGCAACCAAATTGTTTCATACCATAGAAGGTGGTGCTTTAATTATCAATGATGATAATCTGGTAGAAAAAGCTCGATATCTTATTAATTTTGGGATTGAGAATACAGAGTCTATTCCTGAGTTAGGCATTAATGCCAAAATGAATGAGTTTGAAGCAGCGATGGGTTTATGCATGCTTGATGATATGAGTGATGTCATACAAAAAAGACAAGCAGTTTATGAGCAATATCAGTGTGAGTTACGCGATGTTGTTCAGCTTCAAGAGCAAAATGCTCATTCAACTCAAAACTACAGCTATTTTCCAATTATTTTAAAAAATGAAGCACAAACATTAAGCATTCAAAAGGCCCTGAATGAACAGCAAATATTTCCACGAAGATATTTCTATCCCTCTCTGGATACGCTGACATATATAGAGCCTAAACAATATTCTCCTGTATCAAGAAATATATCAAAGCGAATTTTGGCGCTGCCAATATATGCAGAACTGGATAAAAAAGTTCAAATGATTATTATTGATATTATAAGGAATAATGTATGAAAGTGGCCATAATGCAGCCTTATTTTTTTCCTTATATTGGTTATTGGCAGCTAATAGCCAATAGTGATGAGTTTGTTTTTTTTGATGTTGTTCAATACAATAAAAAAAGTTGGATGAATAGAAATAGAATTTTACATTCAGATAAAACCAAAGAGTTCCAATATGTTTCAGTTTCTATTGAAAAACATGAAAAGGGAACGTTGATAAATAAGGTTGTGATAAATAATAATGAAAAATGGAAAAATAAAATCTTAGGACAACTTTATGTATATAAGAAATTAAAGGCACCGTTTTATAATGATACGGTAGATTTAATTAATACAATATTTAATAGAGAATATAATACGTTTTTATCACTTTCTATTGCGTCAACAGAGATTGTTTGTAAGCATCTTGGTATTGATTTGAATTATAAAATAGCATCAAAAATTGATTTTGAGCGAAATGAAATTAAAGCTCCTGGCGACTGGGCTTTAACAATTTCAAAGGCGTTAGATGCAAGTGTATATATTAATCCACATGGTGGGTATGAAATATTTGACGAAGAAAAATATAATTCAAACAACATAATTTTACAATTTTTAAAACCAAATCTGACTCCATACGAGCAATCATGGCGAGATGAATTTATGACTGGTTTATCAATAATTGATGTAATGATGTTTTGTAGTAAGGATGATATTAAAGAATTACTTATTAATGACTTTGAAATGGTAACTAAAAATAGTTTAAAAGAGAAGCAGTAGAATGATAAAAAATGATTCAATCAAAGAATACTATAAAAAAAATGCAGTAAGCTTGAATAATAATATGGATGATTTTTTACAGCAGGTTGGAAAAACCTATTTAGGAAAAACTATTTCTAATGATGTTTTTGAAAAAATCATTAAAAGTATTAAGTTGTCTTTAAAATTGGATAGTACTGAACAAGTGATTGATTTAGGGTGTGCAAATGGTCTGGTTACAAGTGAAATTTCTAAGCATGTCAATAATGTTATCGGTTATGATCTTAGCGATGACTTGATAAAAATTGCCAATAAATATAATAAGAATAGTAATGTCTTATATTTTACTCAGGACATATTAAACATAAAATTTAAAAAACATAATATAAAAAAAATTTATATGTATGAAGTATTGCAACATTTTGAATATAAATCACTTAGAGAATTATTAATAAAACTAAAATCTGAGTTGGGTGATTTTACGTTTTTTATAGGTAGTGTTCCAGACCAAGAAAGAATTATTAATTTTTATAATACAAATGAAAGAAAAAGATTTTTATTTAAAGATATATTAGAAAATAAAAAAAATCATTTAGGTAATTGGTGGTATAAAGAACATATTTTATTGCTGAGTGAAGAGCTTGAATTAAAGGCGTCGATTATTGAGCAAGACGATAAATTACATACAGCACATTATAGATTTGATGTTTTAATTGAAAAAGTATAGATATGAGTAAAATGAAAAAAGTAATCGCCATTTTTGGTATGCCTCGATCAGGTACAAGTTTTTTAGGTCAAATTCTTGATAGTTGTTCAAATGTAGCATACAGACTAGAGCCAATTTTTTCTTATAAGTTAAAAAATATTGTTGATGAGAATTCTACCAAAGAAGAGTTTTTGAGTTTTTTTGAAAAAGCATATAATTCAGATGAAGATGAATTTATGAATCAAGTTGAAAAGAGAAAAAAAGGTCACTATCCAACGTTTAAAAAAGATGAGAAAATTTATTTAGCTTTTAAAACTACTAGATTTCATAATATTTTACCAACACTAATGAAATATTTTAATGAAGAAGAGTTGAAGGTAATATCTTTGGTCAGACACCCTGCGGGAGCTATTTATTCATGGATAAATCATCCAAATGAATTTCCTGTAAATTGTGATTATAAAACAGAGTGGCGAAGTGGTAATTGTAGAAAAACAGAAAAGGAAGAGTTTTGGGGATTTGACGACTGGAAAAAAGTAATGAGTCAACACATTGAGCTTGAAATGAAATATAACAATTTTAGGATATTTCAGTATGAAAATATTGTTAGAAATATAGAACTAGAAACTCAAGAAATATTTAATTTTGCGGGAATTCCATATACAGATCAAACTAGAGAATTTTTATTGGAATCACAAAGCAAAAATATTGATGACCCTTATGCTGTGTATAAAAATAAAGATGTGATATCAAAATGGAGGAAAAATTTAGATATTGAAATACAAACTGAAATCATAAAAGATATTGAAATTTCTTCTTTAAAAAAGTTCTTGGTTGACTAAAAGACACGTGTCCTTCAATACGGGTTAAAGCCAAGATTTTATGCCAACTCTTGATAAAAAACAGGCAGGTATTTATATCAAAATTTAAGACAAATTACTTAAGTGCCTACCTATGATTAATATTTAATGAATCTCAAGTCATGCCATTATAAGTGATAAGGGTGAAATTGGGACTATAATGTGGACTTATTTCTAAATGCCTTTTAACCTTGAAAAATTATATAAAATCAAGTCATTGAAGTTGAATGCAATTGCAAATTTCATTGGAATTGGCTACATATCACTTATCGGTATTGCTATTTTTCCGCTCTATCTCCAGTATCTTGAAGCAGAAGCCTTTGGCTTAGTAGGCTTTTTTTCCCTGATGCAAGCATGGTTAAATTTATTAGATATGGGGTTGAGTCCTACACTGGGTAGGCAGGTGGCTTATGCCAGGGGACAAATTGATGGTTTTAATTCCTTTATAAAACTCTTAAGAAGTTTTGAAATTATTTTCTTTGTGATGGCTTGCTGTATTATTGGTGTTATTTTTTTTAGTAGTGGTTGGCTTGCAGAAATCTGGATTAAGGCAGAAGTTTTATCTCTGAAGATCATTACATATTGTATTGGATTGATGGGGATAATAATTGGGTTAAGATGGTTTACTGCTTTGTATAAAAGCGGTATTAATGGTTTGGAAGATCAGGTCTGGCTCAATGTTGCTAATATTATATTGTCTACGATTAAATTTGTAGGCGCTTTGTTTGTGTTGATGTTCGTCACATCTGATGTACAACACTTTTTTGAATATCAATTATTGGTAGGTATATTAGAAGTTATAGTCTTTTCCAGTCGCTTTTATAATCAACTTCCCATAAGCTCTTTAGATTATGGCATTCGTTTTGATTGGATGAGTGTTAAAGCAGTTGTCCCGTTTACAATGGCTATTGCATATATGACAGTCATTTGGATTATGATTACACAAGTAGATAAGCTGATTCTTTCAAGTGTGTTGAGTTTGAGTGAGTTTGGTTATTTTAGCCTGGTGGCAATGGTAGCGGGAGGTGTTACGTTATTATCAGGGCCGATAATGCAAGCAATGTTACCTCGCTTAACAACTCTATTTGCAGAGGATAAGCAAGAAGAAATGATTGACCTTTACCGTAAGGCAAGTCAGGTGGTAGCTGTTGTGACATTATCTGTAGCGTTTATGTTGGGGTTGTTTGCAGAGCCGTTACTATATTCCTGGACAGGTGACAGTGAAGCTGCTCAATGGGGTGCACAGGTATTGTCCTGGTTTGCTTTAGGAAATGGTATTTTAGCCTTAAGTGCTTTCCAATATTATCTGCAAAATGCTTTTGGGCAACTCAGGTTGCATATGATAGGCTCAACGATTTCAGCCATCATTCAGGTACCTGTTATCTATTTTTCAGCAATTCACTATGGAGCTCTTGGAGCGGGTATAGGCTGGTTTAGTGTCAGATTGGTATGGTTTTTATGGTGGACGCCTATTGTTCACCATAAATTTGTTCCAGGTTTGCATATGAATTGGTTATTGCAAGATTTGTTGCCGATTGTGATTACGGCCATGGGGATGAGCTATCTGATGCATTTAGTGGTGGAATTTTCGGCAGGTGAAGCTCGTGCATTTATTTTTGTTAAGCTGATGATAGCTGGTTTAATCGTATTGGCTGTTACAAGTCTGAGTTCGAAATATATAAGGATGTTAGTTCTACAACGGGTACTTA
>JAHXIM010000286.1 GCA_025655635.1 gamma proteobacterium symbiont of Lucinoma myriamae
AAAATGGTTGGATACAATTTACATAGCGGTGATCCTCCTACAGGGGACTTACACCCCATTAGTTTATGCCCATGACGGGCGTACACAAATGAGACAATGGTACAAAAACTAGAAGCAAGTGAGCGCAGAGCAATAATGGTTATCGCTCTGGTTCCCGCTAAGGGCTATGGCCCTCACTAATAACTGAACTGAAGACTAAAACAAACTTAAATATCAGCCAGATTGCCTTTATTTTCGAGCCAGGATCGACGATCAGCCGCTCTTTTTTTACCCAATAACATATCCATTATCTGATAAGTCTCATCATTTTCTTCCATCGTCAGTCGAACCAGACGACGAGTATCCGGTGCAATCGTTGTTTCTCTTAACTGCAGAGGATTCATTTCACCCAATCCTTTAAAGCGCTGAACACTGACTTTTCCTCTTATTTTTTCGGCTTCAATTCTATCCAGAACACCTTTTTTCTCTGCTTCATCCAGGGCATAAAATACCTGTTTACCCACATCAATACGAAACAATGGCGGCATCGCCACATAAATATGACCGGCATCCACAAGCGGCTTAAAATGGCGAATAAATAAAGCACACAATAAGGTCGCAATATGCAAGCCGTCAGAGTCTGCATCAGCAAGGATACAGATTTTGCCGTAGCGAAGACCTTTTAAATCATTAGATCCCGGCTCTACACCTGCTGCAACCGCAATATCATGGACTTCATTAGAAGCAAGAACCTGAGCAGAATCCACTTCCCAGGTGTTTAATATTTTACCCCGCAGAGGCATAATGGCTTGAAAGTATCGGTCTCGAGCCTGCTTGGCAGAACCACCAGCCGAGTCTCCTTCCACTAAAAACAATTCAGTTTCATTAAAATCTGATGAGGTACAATCGGCTAATTTTCCCGGTAAAGCAGGTCCCTGTGTCACTTTTTTACGAACCACCTTTTTACTGGCCCGAATGCGCTGATTAGCACGGCTAATCACCTGCTCAGCCAGACGCTCACCCTCTTCAGTATGCTCATTGAGCCACAAACTAAAGGCATCTTTAACAACACCGGAAACAAATGATGCACATTCACGCGATGACAGCCGTTCCTTAGTTTGACCGGAAAACAGTGGATCCTGTAATTTAACCGACAGAATATAGCAACAGCTGTCCCAGATATCATCCGGTGTCAGCTTCACCCCTCTGGGCAATAAATTACGAAACTCACAAAATTCCCGAATAGCTTCTGTTAAACCCGTACGAAAACCATTAACATGCGTACCACCCTGAGCTGTGGGAATCAGGTTGGCATAACTTTCCATAATTGGTGTACTATCACCACTCTCACCTTCTTTATCCAGCCACACTACCGCCCATTCAGCCTGCTCATTATTGCCTTCCAGGTGTCCGGTAAAAGGAGTTTGCGGAATACATTCCCGCCCATTTATTTCATCAATAAGATAATCCGACAAACCATTTTCATAAAACCAGCGCTCACTCTCTCCGCTATTTTCATCTTTAAAATTAATTTCCAGACCAGGACATAATACGGCTTTAGCTTTTAAACCATGCTTTAGGCGGCGTACTGAAAATTTAGTGGTATCAAAGTATTGCTTATCCGGCCAAAAACGCACCATAGTACCGGTATTACGTATGCCTACTTCACCAACCACTTCCAGCGCCTGAGTTTTATCACCGCCAGAAAAAGCCATGTGAAATTCTTCACCCTTTCTTCTGACCCAGATCTCTAGCTTGATTGATAACGCATTAACAACTGAAACACCAACACCATGCAAACCGCCGGAAAATTGATAATTATCATTAGAAAACTTACCTCCAGCATGCAGACGGGTCAGGACAAGCTCAATCCCCGGTATTTTTTCTTCCGGATGAATATCAACCGGCATACCGCGGCCATCATCTTTAACTGATAAAGAACCATCTTTATAGAGCACTACATCAATACGATGAGCAAAGCCCGCCATTGCTTCATCGACACTATTATCAATAACCTCCTGAGCCAGATGATTGGGACGTTCTATCTGGGTATACATACCCGGACGTCTTTTTACCGGTTCAAGACCGTTTAGAACTTCAATATCCTGTGCATCGTAGGATTTTGTTACCATTTATTGTTTAACCTTATTTTAATATAAGCTTCTGGTTTAAAAACACCTTTTAGCGTATAATGTGCCGTCATTAATTCCGGAAATTTTATGCCATATATTAACGCTTGGCAAATTTCAGTACACCTTATTTGAACACTTAACTTAAACATTGGTTTAATCGCCCCTTTAACCTCTGTTTATTTCTAAATCCATTTTAGCAAAGCCAGAACTCATGCATAGTCTAACATTTTTATTATTGTTACCCGTTATTGGCGCAATAATCATCAGTATACTACCCAGTCAATCGCCCTTGATACGCAAAACGGCCATCATAACAGCCGCCTTAACTCTTATCTATGCCGCCAGTTTTATTCTTGGCTTTGATACCAACATAACCGCCATGCAATTTAGTAAAATTGTCCCGTGGAACACCCGCCTGGGGACATCATTTGCGATTGGCATTGACGGTATTTCCTTTCCTATGGTGCTATTAGCCACTCTATTGAGTTTTATTGCCATTATTGCATCACGTAGCATAACTGATCATACCAAAGGCTATTATCTGCTGATGTTATTACTCGAATCAGCAATGCTGGGTGTCTTTATGGCTCAGGACTGGTCACTGTTTTATGTCTTCTGGGAGCTGACTCTTATCCCGTTATTTTTTCTTATTGATCGCTGGGGCGGCAAACGCCGCAGTATTGCTTCGCTGAACTTTGTACTTTACACCATGGGCGGCTCTGTCTTTATGCTGCTCAGCCTGCTGGTTTTATTTGATGCCACACCCGGACATTCTTTTGCCATGGATGCCATGCTTGAAGGGGCTCGCGCCTTACCTGAAGAAACTCAGGTACTCATTTTTCTCGGCTTTTTAGTCGGCTTCGGGGTCAAAATGCCGATATTCCCTATTCATGGCTGGCTGCCGCTGGCTCATGTTGAAGCACCCAGTCCGGTGAGTATTTTACTCTCCGGTATTTTATTAAAAATGGGCGCTTACGGTTTAATCCGTACCGCCTTTATGCTGCCCGAAGCCGTTTTATACTTACAGACTTTTTTAATGGTGTTGGCGCTGTTCAGCTTAATTTATGGTGGTTTGCTGGCATGGAGACAATCTGACTTAAAAGGCATGATCGCTTATTCTTCTATCAGTCATATGGGTGTTGTCTTGTTAGGTATCGCAGCTTTAAATATGGCGGGTATTACCGGAGCATTAATGCAGATGGTTGCTCATGGTCTGGTTGCCGGAGCATTATTTCTACTTATCGGCCTGCTTTATGAGCGTACTCATACCCGTGAAATTACTGATTATCGCTCCTTAGTTAAAATAACACCCCGCTTTGCTGTATTTACTTCATTAGCCTTTATTGCCGCAGTAGGTATGCCGGGCACAGCCGGCTTTATTGCTGAACTGCATGTCATTATCGGTGCCTTTGAACAATGGGGCTGGACTGTTCTGCTGGTTAGCATCGGTGTGATGATCAGTGCCGCTTATGCTGCCCGTACCATGGGCCGCTTATTTACCGGACCTGCGCATAGCAGCTCGGGTAACTTTGACTCAGGTAAAGCTAACTCTGAACATTCCGGTATGAATAACATTAGTGATTTACAGCCTGTTGAACTCTTTGCCGCAAGTATTCTGGTATTCGGCTTCTTATATCTGGGGCTTTTCCCCGGGTTTGCACTGGACTTAATCAATGCATCCGCCAGTCACTTCAGTCAATTATTTGTTGCTTTAAAATAAAGGAGTTTATGCAAAATGTCAGATTCAAGCCAACAGTCTAAAGCAGCAGATTCCATGAATGATATTCGTGAGCAAATACTCCATCTGCTGGAACATTTTGAACATGTACTGCCTGCACAGGCACCCATTAAAGATTTTGTCCACCATAATACCCTGCATGGCTATCAGCATTTGTCATTCCCTGAAGCTTTGTCTCAATCCAAAGCAACCACAGGTGCTAAAGGCTATTTAAGCAATGAGCAGTTCCGTGAGCTCTTTGCTCAGGGTCGCATCAGCATTGATAATTTACAGCAGGTGCTCAGTGAGCAATCTGAATTACCCTTAGATGACATCGTTTATGAACAAAATAATAAAACAATTATTTCTCATAAAGACATTATTCTCAGCACCTTACTTTATTCATTAAAACCCATCACTAATTGCCAGTTAACCTGGCAGATTGAAGAGCTTGCAGCTCTGGAAAGTTTTCAGGCTGATCTTGATTCAGATAAACGCCATAAGATGCTCGACAGCCATGGCAATAACAATGAAAAAGAAGCCATTGCTGCTCTGTGGCAGGCAATTTTAACATCACTGAAACTGGATCATTTATTATTACACCCGGAAGACATGATCGATATGTCACCGGATCGTGCACAGCAAATGCTCAGTCAGCAAGTTGCACAGGCCAGTGGTACAGATGCCAGTCATACACAGGTTCACAAACATGTGCAGAAAGAGTCCCGTAAACTCCTGGGAAATCTGCTCGATAGTGTCTGCACTGAAATTACTCTGGGCGGCTTTATCAAAGCCATGACCGGCATAGATATAATGGATGATATCCGTCCGGTACTATTAAGACATATAGCCTCTTATCTGGATCAGGGTATGGCGGCCTGGCACCAAAATGAACGAGAGCAGGGATTTTATGCCAGCTGGAAGCACAGTGCTCAGGAAGATCTTGCCTGGATTTTTGAAGATCTCGATGACTGGGGCGATAATCTGGATGCCCTGCCTGATGATCCCATGGATACCATTATTTATGAACTGCAACGTCACGGCATTGCTAAAAATCGCTGGACTGATTATTTAGAACGGCTGGCACTGGAACTACCCGGCTGGTCCGGCATGTTTCTCTATCGGCACACCAAACCGGGTTACGATGGCCTGACCACACCAGTTAATATGCTCGACTATCTGGCAGTGCGTCTGGTTTTAGAGCGTCTGTTTGCGCAGCGAGTATATGCTGAATACTGGCGTATTGAAGCCAATCTGGATACCTTCAGATATTTTTTTCGTCATCGCAGCTCTGATTTCCTGGTGCGCTATACATTATATAATGAACGCCTGCCGGAATATTTAGCCACTCTGTGTGCACATCAGATCGAACGCGCTAAAACTGACACTTCCCATGATGGTGACTGGCTGAAACTGGCCAATATGATCTGGACCTGGCAGCAAAGTCCGGTGGGTACCAAAACTCCAGGGTATCGAGTCAGCAAACATGCCTGGCCTATCTTCCGCCTATGTCAGTTTATGGGACTAAGTGCTCAGGATATCAGCGCTCTTGAGACAACACATATTGATGAAATTTTTAGTCTTATTAAGCGTCTGGATGAAGATACCTGCGGCTATATCTGGCTGCAGGCTTATGAATTAAACTATCACGAAAAATATTTCAATGCATTGGTTAATAATGAAGGCAGGGGACGCTGGAAAGAGCGTAATGATCTGCCCGATGCCCAGCTGGTTTTTTGTATGGATGATCGTGAGGAAGGTATTCGCCGTCATCTGGAAGAATTAAACCCAAATATAGAAACCTTTGGTGCTGCTGCCCACTTTGGTCTGCACATCAACTGGCGCGGCATTGACGATAAAGCAGTGACGGTCTTATGTCCTGTAGTGACAGTACCCTGTTATGAATTTCAGGAAGTCGCCGATCCGGGACAGGATACCTTGCTGGCCAGGCATAAGAAAAAACTTGACTGGCGTTTACAGCTGAAATCTCTGGTACACCAGGAAACCCGCCGCAGCTTATTAAGTTCTGCCGTACTGATTGCTCTGTCAGCCCCTGCTGCACTGGTGACTCTGGCCGGAAAAGTCTTTGCACCAAGGCAAACCGGGGAACTGGCTGAATCATTACGCGATCAATTTGATTTAAACATAGCCACCAAAGTATCTGTGAATTGTGAACACCCCACAGATGAGCCTGCCCCCGGAAATGAACAGATAGGTTTTACAGATACAGAACAAGTCGACAAAATTGAAGGCTTTTTACGCAACATTGGACTGGTGAATGGTTTTTCTTCATTTATTGTGATTGTTGGTCATGGCTCTATCAGCCAGAATAATCCTCACTTAGCAGCCTATGACTGTGGTGCCTGCAGTGGCCGCCATAGCGGCCCTAATGCCCGAACATTTGCCACTATTGCCAACCGACCTGAAATACGTGCTCTGTTAAAAGAACGGGGACTTGATATTACAGAGGACACCTGGTTTTTAGGCATTGAACACAATACCTGTGATGAAAAACTAATCTGGTATGATACCGATCTGATCCCGGACAAACTTCAAAATGCCTTTGCACAAATGCAGCAGGAAGTGTATGAAGCCAGTAAATGGTCAGCTCATGAACGCTGCCGTCGTCTGGCTTCTGCACCTAAAAATCCTACCAAAGACAAAGCACTCAAGCATATTATCGGTCGTGCCTATGACTTTAGTCAGGCACGTCCGGAATTAGGCCACGCCACTAATGCGATTTGTTTTATTGGTCGGCGCAGTGCCACTCAGGGCGCCTTTTTTGATCGCCGTATCTTTTTAATATCTTATGATCCGACAACCGATCCAGAAGGGGATATTCTCGAAGGACTGCTTCTGGCTAATGGCCCCGTCGGGGCAGGTATTAGTCTGGAGTATTATTTTTCTACTGTTGATAATGAACGTTATGGCAGCGGCTCAAAAATCACTCATAATGTAAATGGTTTATTCGGTGTCATGGACGGCAGCAGCGGTGATTTAAGAACCGGTCTGCCAAGACAAATGATTGAAATTCATGAAGCCATGCGCCTGCAGATTGTTGTTGAACATACGGTAGAAGTGCTGACTAAAATCTATACAGCCCAGCCTGCCCTGCAGGAGCTTGTTGGCAAAGGCTGGATTTTACTCAGTGCTAAAGATCCCGATAGCGACCAAATCATGATATTCAAACCGGATAAAGGCTTTGTTCCCTGGGAAGGCAAACAAGAAAAATTACCTGAAGTTAACGCTTCTCCCGAATGGTATTCAGGTCATAGCGAAGCATTAAATCTTGCTTTGATCAGCCAGCCTGAAGGTGAGCATGTACGTGGTCGCCAGCAAATAGGTAGCCGTCAGCCCGTAGAGAGCCATCAGCCCGTAGAGACAGGAGAACAGTCATGAACGAAGCCAATTCAGTACTCAGGGCATTTGTCTGGCTGATCCCTTTTTTACCCATGCTGGGTTCTTTACTCATTGCCATCGGCTTTATCAGCGGCAAAAATCGTGGTGAAAGCGGTGAGTCACAAACCACATTGATTGCCAACGGTACAGCAATGCTGTCTTTATTGATTGTACTGGCCGTTGATCTGCATGCCATAGTCATTGGCATTCCCGGTTATTTAAATCTGGCACAATGGTTCAGCAGTGGTGACTATCAGGTCAATCTGAGTTTTAACCTGGATACCTTTGCTCTGGTTATGATGACTCTGGTGGCGCTTATTTCAGTATTGATGATCCGTTTTTCAGTCAACTATATGCACCGTGAAGCCGGTTATCAGCGCTTTTTTATGATCATGAATTTGTTTATGGGTGCTATGCTGCTGATTGTCATGTCCGGCAATGTGGTATTAACATTTACCGGCTGGGAGCTGGCTGGCGTCAGCTCTTATTTATTAATTGCCTATGTCTATGACCGCCCCATTGCCACACAAAATGCGACACGGGTTTTTATCACCAACCGTATTGGTGATGCCGGTTTTATTATTGCTATTTTTCTGTCATTTCATTTACTCAATACCCTGGAATGGACAGAAATATTAAACAAAGCAGACACACTTAGCCCCTTAGGCAGTAATATTTTAGCCGCTACTTTTCTCTTAGCAGCCATTGCAAAATCAGCTCAGGTACCTTTTGCTCCCTGGATCTCACGGGCATTAGAAGGACCGACACCCTCCAGTGCCATCTTTTATGGTTCTTTGATGGTTCATGCCGGTGTGTATTTAATGATCCGCCTACAGCCGGTACTGGAAAACTCCCCCATCATTATGAGCACGTTGGCATTTATTGGTCTGCTCACTGTCATCTATGGTGTTTTCAGTAATCTGGTACAGACTGATGTCAAAAGCAATTTAATTTTCTCCACCACGTCACAGGTCGGCCTGATGTTTTTCAGCTGCGGTATGGGCTGGTTTGAATTAGCCAGCTGGCATCTGGTTCTGCACGCCATGTGGCGCGCTTATCAATTTTTACATGCACCGGCCATGATGCATCTGATGGTGCATAAAACACGTCCGGTCAACCCCATATTAAAACGTCAGGGCTGGTTATATACCGCCAGCTTGCAACGCTTCTGGCTTGATCCGATAGCTGACTGGCTATTAGTTAAGCCCATTAAGCGTATGGCTCATGATATTGAGCGTTTTGACGAAAAAGTGATTAATCGTTTAGTCGGTCTGCCTGAACAAACCAATGCCATTGCCTCAATAGCTGATTGGGAACAGCAAAAAAACCGTACACAAAGTGGAGCACAGACCAGTGCTGAAGAAAAAGAGCAAGTCACTCGAGGTTATGGTGTTGCCGGCAAGATGCTTGAAGGCCTTGCTGATATGCTGTTTTGGTTCGAAGAGCATCTGGTTCTTAAAAGCGGTGGTGAAGGACTGCTTAAATTACTCAATCTGATCGGTCATTATCTACTTCAGATTGAAGTATTACTCAGTCAGCCCCGTTATTTAATGTTGCTGATCATCGCCACATTTGTGGTCATTATATAAGGAGAGCCAGATGACAATTACAGAAATTCATTGGGCTTCTCAGTCAGCCTACCCAATATTAACGACATTGCAGATAGTTCCTCTACTGGGACTTATTGTGTTATACGGTTTTCGCAATTCCAAACAATTAATGACTATTGGTATTGCACTCACCCTGATTGAAATGCTGTTTGCTATCGATTTATACCGCCATTTCGATCAAAACAATTCAGCCATGCAATTGAGTGAACAAGTCTCACTGCTGGCACCGTTTTCCTATCATGCTGCCGTTGACGGCATGAGTGTGTTATTTATTCTGTTAACGGGATTGTTAAGTGCTCTGGTCATGCTCTACGGCAGTATAATCCCCTTAGAGAGACCCAAGCATCTGCCCTTTATGGTACTCATTATTGAATCAACTTTGATGAGTTTGTTCACCACTGTTGATATGCTCTGGTTTGCTCTGATGTCATTTATTGAGCTGTCATTAATCAGCTATATGCTGCATCGCTGGGCAACCTCACCTGAGAGAGATCTGGCTTTAACCCGTTATTTGCAATTTATGTTAACCGGCCTTCTGCTTTTTGCTATTGGTATTTCAATGCTGGGCTGGAATTATACTCATGAAACCGGTAATGCCTGGACCTTTGATCTTTTTCTATTAAAAGATGTTGCTGTTAATGAAAATATCAGCTCAATTATCTTTTTCTTATTGTTTTATGGCTTAGCGGTACGCATCCCCATATTTCCTATGCACGGCTGGCTGCCTCTGGTAGCAGAACACGGCAGCGTTGCCCTGGCCCCAGTTTTCCTGCTGGGCTTAAAAGTCGGCATTTATGCCCTGATACGTTTTGTCTTACCCTTATTACCTGATGCTGTTATACAATGGCATGAATTTATTGTTACCGTGGCTGTCGCCGGTGTTTTTTATGCGGCAGTCATGGCAATGATGCAGGTTAATTTACGGCGACTGCTGTCATTTGCCGTGGTGAGTCATACCAGTGTGCTTATTATCGGCCTCTTCAGCTTAAATCAAATTGCTTTTGAGGGTGGTATCATGCTGTCCATCAACTTTGGTCTGGCAACATCCGGCCTGTTATTTATGACGGGTTTTGTATTCTGGCGTACGCAAACCATGCTGCTGCAAAAACTGGGCGGTTTATTTGATCACATCCCTCTGATCGGTATTACTTTTTTAATCTGCGGTTTAAGTATTGTCGGTATGCCCGGAACGCCGGGATTTGATTCAGCTCACCTTATTCTTGAAGCCTCTATTCATCGCTTTGGGGCGTTGATCACCATTGCCGCGGCTCTGGGCAATGTGGTCGCCGCAGGATTTTTACTCTGGGCATTTCAACGTGCCTTTTTATCACCTAAAATCGGTACCTGGAATCAAAAAGCCATCAACCCCGCCACTTTACATGAAAAAATTCTATCCGGAATAATTATTCTTACCTTATTGGTAACCGGATTTTATTCCGAGCCCTGGCTGGGTTTAATTGAAAACTCTATGCATGGCCTGGGTGAACTTTACAGCCACCTGCACTAATTTAAGGATATTCTGATGATTGAAGCAACAAACACAGTGATAGCAAGCACTGATTCAACAATAGGATTCCCTATTCTCAGCCTGTTATTATTTATTTTACCCATTGCCGCTGGACTTATTTTACTTACGTCTGACCAATCCAAAGCTCGCTGGATAGCTTTATTGGGGGCAACTGGCAGTTTATTAATTTCGCTTGGCATTGTTATTAATTTTGACCAGACTAATGCCGGCTTTCAATTTGTTGAACGCCTCGCCTGGATGCCCGGCTTAAATATTGATTATATTGTCGGGATCGATGGCATTTCTGTGTTATTTTTACCACTTACCAGCCTGTTATTTATCGGTATTATCCTAGCTTCATGGAATAGTATTCGTACCATGCCAAGGCTCTTTTTTATCTTATTACTCCTGCTTGAGACCGCAACTTTAGGTATCTTTGTTTCACTCAATACCATTTTATTCTTCCTGTTTTGGGAGCTGACCTTAATCCCCATTTATTTTCTGATTATTTATTGGGGTATCGGCCCTAATCGACGCTATGCTGCGGTCAAGTACACAATGGTCATGATGGCTGGTGGTGTGCCTTTACTTTTCGGCTTTATATTACTGGCCTTCAACCATGCCTATATGGGATCAGGTGACCTGGTTTTTGACTATATCAGCCTGTTGAATAATCCTCTTCCGGCTGAGCTGCAAAACGGTATTTTCTTTTTATTATTACTGGGCTTTGCTTTTAAAGCACCTATTTTTCCTTTACATACCTGGCTGCCGGCCATTGCAATGGAAGGGCCTGCCAGTATTGCCGCCATTATGACCGGGCTTAAATTAGGTGCTTATGGTCTGATCCGTTTTACTGTACCTCTGGCTCCAGATGCTGCACAAGAATTTCATTGGCTGCTGGCAGGACTGGGTATTACCGGAGTACTTTATGGTGCGGTGCTTGCCATCAGCCAAACTAATTTACGTAAGATGCTGGCATTTTCCAGTGTCAGCCATGTCGGGCTGGTTATTTTAGGCATTGCTTCTTTTTCTACTCAGGGAATTCAGGGCGCTTTATTTCAGTTATACAATTTTACCATTGTTGCCGGCGGTATTTTTATCCTTCTTGGCTTCCTGCACCATCGAACCGGTTCAACTGAGTTAGTAAGCCTGGGCGGTGTTGCCAAGACCATGCCTCTATTAGCCAGCTTTTTCTTTATTTTTGGTCTTGCAGGATTAGGAGTACCAGGTACCAATGGCTTTATTGCTGAAAACCTTATTTTAGTGAGCGCCTTAGAGACTCATACTGGTGCGGGTATTGCCGCTCTGGTGGGTATGGTTTTGGCTGCAGCCTACTTTCTCAATATTTATCAGCGTACCTTTTTAGGACCGGTAAAAAATGATGTCATATCAACCGCAATGGATTTGCGTACCCGGGAATTACTGGTTACTCTGGGACTCTGTGTATTAATTATTGTATTCGGTATTTTTCCAAATATTATTCTGGATATTACCCGGGGGGCCAGTGAAGCATGGGTGACTTCTTTAGGTTCATAACTCTTGACTTTGGGAATAACCTCCGGGAATAGTTATTATTCCCGGATTATAGTTCTTCCAGCAAGCGAAATCCCTGCTCATTACCCCGATAAGTAGGGAAATTATTGAAACGAATATAGGAGCGCAGAGTCTGATTGAACGAATTCCAACTGCCACCTCTTACAGCCATTGTTTTACCTTCTAAATCATTTTCATTAGCACAATATTCTTCCTGGCCATTGTAGCGTCTGGTATAGATAGAACAGGTCCATTCCCAGACATTACCAAATAAATCATGAACACCATATTTATTGGCATCAAAACTACCCACTTCGACTGTTTTGGCACTTTCCCAAAAATATCGACAACCATCACAGTTGGCATCACCCAGCCCCATTAAATCATTAAAACCCAATTGATTTATATATCCGGTACGTGCCGCATACTCCCACTCTAATTCAGTAGGCAAACGAAATGTTCTATCGGTTTTTTTACTGAGCCAGCGAGCATAGTCATTCGCATTGTGTAGTGATACATTAATAACAGGCCGATTACCACGCCCCCATCCGGAATCATCAGGTTTTTTTCGTGAGGTTGCCCTGGCAAAGGCATCATATTGAGCAAAGGTGATTTCATATTTACCAATGGCATAATCATTTTTAATAACAACTTTACGGGGTGGTTTTTGGTCTTCTGAACCATGATTACTTCCCATAACAAATGAGCCGGCAGGAATTGCAACCATTTCTGGTATATCAGAAAGCTTAAGGGACTGCTTTTTTTGTCTGTTTTTTTTCGGCTGTTGTTTAGCAAGTGCTTTTTCAGTGCGTTTTAATAATCGTTTAGCATCCGTTTGATACTTGCTTTTGTTACTTGCTGTTTCAGTATAACTGCGCAGGTTATCAGCAGATTTTGCATATTTTCCATTGTAAAATAATGTCTTACCATAGAAGTAATAAAAGTCTTTATGTAGAGAAACTTTCATTTTCAATAATTTTTGAAAAGCTTTTTCTGCTTGAGAATAGTTTTTCTGATTATAATATTTTGAGGCTTGAGTAAGGTAATAATTAGCCTCTTGTGTAGAATTTTTGGCTATAGCATAAAGGCATTGCTGGCAGGAACAGGCCGGTAAACAAGGCAAGTTGAATAATTTTTCTCATTATAAGCCTTTTATTAATATTGTACTGATAGTTATACTAATAAAATATTCAATATAAATTAATGACCTGAATCAAACAGAGTTTCAATAGAGTTTTTTCGTTGATTTCTTGGGGCTAATTTATATTCCATTTCTTTAGAATACGAATGATAAGATTTAATTGATTTTACCAGATAAGCTCGTATAGGTTCCTTAATACCTTTTAACTTTAAAGGCGGGGTTGGAATTACCGTGATCCGTTCTTTAATCATTTTATAAGTCGCATGGCTAATTAAAATACCATCTCGTTTAGACAAATGTTCCAATCGGTTCGCGATATTGACATTGTCACCAATTAATGTGAAATCTCTTCTTGAATGACGACTGCCGATATCTCCACGAATGACATGACCTGAATGTATGCCAATACGCATATGAACATCTAAGCCAGTTGTCTTACGTAGTTCGGGTAGCGCTTTTAGCATTGCGGCTGCCGCACAAACAGAGCGAAAAGCACCATTTTCCTGATCATCAAATGAGGCAAGTATTCCATCACCAATAAATTTATCAATAGTCGCGTCAAAAAGCATTGTACTGGTCAAGTCCAACCGGACACTTTTTTTAGAGAATTTTCATAGTTAATTGGTGACTGATCACCATTCGCTGTATGCAGCCTTTC
>JAHXIM010000360.1 GCA_025655635.1 gamma proteobacterium symbiont of Lucinoma myriamae
TTTATTCAGTGCTTTTTTAGTGTTAACTAAGAGTGACGCTGAATGAGTGGTGTATTATACGCAGTAATTAACTGCCGTCAACACCTTTTGTTCGTTAATTTTAATTTTTTAAAAACTAATTAAAATCAGCTACAAAATGAATAATATCTCTGTCATTTTTGTAAATTTGGTAGCTATGAGTGGACTTGAACCACCGACCCCAGCATTATGAATGCTGTGCTCTAACCAGCTGAGCTACATAGCCATCAATCTCTTCTTTATGAAGAGAGGCGCACATTCTACTTTATTTAGGTCAATTGTCAACGATATTTCTTAAACTTTCTTTATTAAAGATCAGACATTAAATCTAAAGTGCAAGACATCACCATCTTTAACGATATAGTCTTTCCCTTCAACTCTTAATTTACCTTTCTCTTTAGCACCAGCCTCACCTTTAAACTCAGCAAAGTCTTCATAGGCAATCACTTCTGCACGAATAAAACCACGCTCAAAGTCTGTATGAATAACCGCAGCCGCTTTTGGCGCTGTAGCGCCAACGGGTATTGTCCATGCCCTAACTTCTTTTACACCTGCGGTAAAATAGGTTTGTAGATTAAGGAGCTCATAACCTGCTCGAATCACGCGATTTAAACCGGGTTCTTCCAAACCTAAGTCTTCTAAAAATTCATTTAGCTCTTCTGCATCCAGTTCAACCATTTCTGATTCAATTGCTGCACAAACGCTGACCACACCTGAACCTTCTTTTTCTGCATATTGTACGACTTTATCCAGATAAGGATTGTCTTCAAAACCATCTTCATCTACATTGGCAATATAAACGGTTGGTTTAAGTGTTAATAATTGCAGATCTCTGATTTCCTGTTTTTCATCATCATTTAAGCCTAGAGTTCTGGCTGTTTCACCTTTTTCCAGGTGTTCAAGTACTTTTTCCAGTAGTCCTTTGCGGGCAATCGCTTCTTTGTTACCGCTTTTGAAATTTTTAACAGCCTTATGATGAGCCTTTTCAACACTCTCTAAATCAGCCAGAGTTAATTCGGTATTAATAATTTCAATATCATCGATGGGATCAATTTTTCCTGATACATGAACAATATCTTCATTCTCAAAACATCTGACAACATGGGCAATTGCTTCTGTTTCACGAATATTTGCAAGGAATTTATTGCCCAGCCCCTCACCTTTAGAGGCACCTTCAACTAGACCGGCAATATCAACAAATTCCATTGATGTCGGTATTATCCGTTCTGGTTTAACAATATCCGCAAGTACATCTAATCTGGCATCCGGCATTGGTACGACACCCACATTGGGTTCGATAGTACAAAATGGATAATTTTCGGCTTGAATGCCTGCTTTAGTTAAAGCGTTAAAGAGTGTTGATTTACCGACATTGGGTAAACCGACAATTCCGCATTTAAATCCCATGATATTTTCTCTGTTCTGTTTTGTTCTAATTAAAGAGTCTAAAAAGGTTTTGCTGATCATTATTTGGCATGTAACTGGTTCATTGCTTTTTGCATATCGCCTTGCAATATCAGTTCAATTGAATCAATTGATTTATCAATTGAGGATTCAATTAATGCTTTTTCACTTTGTGGTGTTTTACCAAGGACAAAACCCACAACTTGTTCTTTATTTCCCGGATGACCAATACCTAAACGAAGACGATAAAAAAATTTTCCCAGTTGAGCTATACTATCTCGTAAGCCATTATGACCACCGTGTCCGCCACCCTGTTTCAATTTAACTGTTCCTGGAGGTAAATCCAGCTCATCATGTACGACTAAAATTTGTTCTGGTTTGATTTTGTAGAACTGTGCTAAACGGGCGATTGATTGTCCGCTGCGATTCATAAAGGTTGTTGGTTTTAATAACCAGACATTTCCGGAAGGCGTATTGAGTTTTGCTACGTTGCCTAAAAATTTGGCTTCGCTTTTAAGTGTCAGATTGTATTGGGAGGTTAGTTGATCAATAAACCAGAAGCCGGCATTATGACGTGTTTTTTCATATTCATTACCGGGATTACCTAATCCTGCAATTAATTGAATACTATTAGTATCACTGCTCATTATGCGGCTTCTGTTTTATTTTATGATGCTTCGATCTATTAGAAGTATTTACTCTTCTTCTTTACCTTCTTCAGCATCAGCATCAGTGGCAACTTCAGTCTCATCTTCTATTTTTTCACCACGTGGCATGTGGATAGCAGCAACAGCCTGATCATGACCTTCACCCTGCATTAAGATAACACTGGAAACACCCTCTGGCAGTACGATATCTGTCAAGTGAATTGAATCACCAACATCCAGGTGAACCATATCAACTTCGATAAACTCTGGTAAGTCTTTTGGTAAACAGGAAACTTCAATTTCTGTCATTTCATGAGAGACAATACCGCCGCCTTTTACGCCCACAGAAGAGTCTTCATTTAAGAAGTGTATTGGTACATTTACATGCAGGGCATGATCAGCATCAATACGCTGAAAGTCCGCATGCATAATTTGAATTTTTGCAGGGTGACGCTGCATATCCTTAATAATAACTTGTTCTGATTTACCATCATATTCGATAGTCAAAATATGTGAGAAAAAAGCTTCGTCAGCACAAGCATGGAAAATATCATCATGTCTTAAAGTAAGCATGGCAGGCTCTTTATCGGAACCATAGATAATTGCAGGTACTCTGTTCTCATGACGCAGGCGGCGGCTCGCACCTTTCCCTGTATCAGTTCGCAGTTCTGCAGCAAGTGTAAAAGTTGCACTCATTTTTGTTTTCTCCAAAATAAATAGGTTTGTCTGTCGGTATTCAACAATTTACAATCCGACAATAAGTTTCCTGCCACCGCGACCAATGACAGAGTGAATGGAATGCTGTTGCAAACATTCCCGGGAATTAATCCCAATTTTTTCTATTAGCCTTTTCTTTTTAAAAAGCTAATTTATTTAATCCATATACAACGAACTAACCGATTCTTCACGATTAATGCGCATCATTGTTTCACCTAAAATCATTGAGCAGCTCAATTGACGTATTTTACTGCATTTTTTTGCTTCTGCACTAAGTGGAATGGTATCTGTTACCACCAGGTGATCCAGTTCAGACGCATTAATAGTCTCAATTGCCGATCCCGATAGTACCGGATGGGTAATATAAGCCATGACCTTGGAAGCTCCATGCTCTTTTAAAGCGCCTGCAGCTTTACATAGTGTACCTGCTGTATCAACCAAATCATCAATCAAAACACAAGAACGTCCTTTTACATCACCGATGATATTCATTACCTTAGCCACATTCGCTTTAGGACGACGTTTATCAATAATAGCCAGATCAGCATCATCAAGACGCTTGGCTAATGCTCTGGCGCGCACAACACCGCCCACATCCGGTGACACAACCATCAGATCAGGATATTTCTGGCGCCAGATATCACCAAGCAAAATAGGTGATGCATAGACATTGTCTACCGGTATATCAAAAAAGCCCTGAATCTGATCAGCATGCAGGTCAAGAGTCAGCACCCGATCAATACCTACACCTGAGACCATATTTGCAATGACTTTTGCTGTAATAGCAACACGAGCCGAACGGGGACGCCGATCCTGGCGTGCATAGCCAAAATAAGGCATAACCGCGGTAATTCTACGCGCTGAAGCACGACGTATTGCATCCGCCATTACCATCAATTCCATAAGATGATCATTTGCAGGCTGACATGTCGGCTGTACAATGAATACGTCTTTTCCACGTACATTCTCTAGCAGCTCAACCATAATTTCAGAATCACTAAACGTATCGACAGAAACTTTACCTAGCGGCATGTTCAGGTGTCTAGCAATATCTTGTGCAAGTTTCGGGTTGGCATTTCCCGAAAAAATCATCATATCTGAATCGGACACTGTGCGTTCCTCGGATGTAAATCATTTAAATTACATCAATTGTAGCAGTTTTATAATAGATAAAGAATCTCTGTAAACTACTGCAATATTTTATTTTTAATAATCGATTTATTGAGATATTAAGGTGACGGTCAAAGAAGTGGCTGGGCCGGCAGGATTCGAACCTGCGCATGCCAGGATCAAAACCTGGTGCCTTACCGCTTGGCGACGGCCCAACAATAACAACCTACATTTTACTCTGTTTTGTTATTGAGAACTCATTAAGCCGAGAATTCTAATAAACTTCAGTTAACTGGTGAGAAATTACTTAGCTATTTAACTAAACAAATAATGTCTTACCAAAAATGTGGGAAGGATTATACGATGAAAGTTTTCAATTGTCACACCCAAATTTCATTTTTTTTATTTTTATTCCATTCCAGTATAGACAAAACCCACGAAAATAGCATTAAGCCTTTGAATACAATGGAGATAAATTCTTTCCTTGTGCAACAAAGCCGTTAAATTTTTCTGGTTTTTTTGACAGAATTTGCTTAGCTTCCTGCTCTGATGCTGCCGGTGCAAACACACATGCTCCAGTTCCGGTCATTCTGGCTGGTGCAAATTGAGCCAGCCATTTAATGGCCTGGGCAACTTCTGGATAAAGACGACTAACAATAGGCTCACAAACATTAGTCCCCGTTCCTGACAGGTAATCACCGATGCTTATTGGCTCACAATTCCTTTTGAGTGATGGTGTAGAAAAAATCTCTGCTGTCGACACAGAGACCGGTGGTATCAATACGACAAACCAGGGTTCATCCAATTCAACGGCAGAAAGTTTTTCGCCAACGCCTTCCGCCCATGCAGAAAATCCATGCACAAAAATAGGTACATCAGCACCTAGTTGAACACCCAGATTGGCCAAATGGTCAATACTTAATTGTAAATTCCATAATTCGTTCAGTGCAACTAATGTAGTTGCAGCATCACTGCTGCCGCCGCCCAGGCCACCTCCCATTGGAAGGCGTTTTGTTATGCTGATTTGAACACCTAGCGGGCATTGTGTCTCTTGTTGTAAAAGTCTGGCGGCCCTTATGGTTAAGTCATCTTCCGCTTCAATACCCGGCAGAGGATTATTATGTGAAATTTCATTATGATCTGGTATGGTAAAACGCAGCTCATCTGCATAGTTCAAAAATTGGAATACTGTTTGTAATTCATGATAACCATTTTCCCTTTGACCCGTTATATGTAAAAAACGATTAATTTTAGCGGGTGCCAACCATACTTTATCGCTATTGTCAGTTTGCATAAAGTTTATCCTTAATTAAGAATTGCAGATTCTTTAAGTTAATCAGCCTATGACTCTCCAAGATGCCAGCTGGTAATAATAAGTTTGATTTTAACATGTTGTTCCGTAGCGATAATTTTTTTGGGTAACCATATTTTGTCCCCTGATAATTGTTCAAGCTGTATTCTTTTGGGGTATTGAATATGCCAGCCTGCCTGAAAAATATCACTAATCTGTTGTTGCTCATTATAGTTAACTTGTGAAGCAATATCGGGGTTAGGATATCCCTGCGACCAGTATCTTAAAGAAGTGACAGGAAATTTAAATCCCATTTCTTGAAATAGGAGTTGCTCAAGATCATTACCAGTACTTTCACCAGAAGGTGTTTTTAAGAGGATATGATTATTAATTTGACTTAATTGTAGTTCGGTCTCACCTAATGGGCCGGAAAAACTGATTTGAAAGTCTTGTTTTTTCTGCCACCAGTTGAATTTGGCATACCAGTTTTCTTGTTCATTAGTGAGACTAATGCGTCCATTAATACGCCACGTATCAGTGATATTACCTGAGCTTTGCAGTTCATTCTTTACTGTCGGTGAAGTTGTACAAGACAAAACGAATAATGAAAGAATTGCTATTAATATCCATCTCTGGGCAATAACTATATTCTCTTTTTTTAAAAGACCAGAGTTTAAAATAACCGGGGTTAAAGGGGTTAAGCTTAAAAAGATGAAGCTGATAAATCGCATTCTTATTCTATATTACTCTTGTTTTAGGTAGCGTGTCATTATACCAATGAGCAAATGATGTTCCGGATCATTTTTTAAAGCCTTATCCCAGATAGTTTTAGCTTTTTTAGTTTGACCAGAAACCCAGAGAACTTCACCATAATGGGCAGCAATTTCAGCATCCGGATCTTTATCATATGCTTTTTTCAAATAGATAAGCGCCTCACTATGTTCACCCATTTTGTATAAAACCCAGCCCATACTATCCAGTGTCGCAACATCTTCAGGATTAATGATTAAGGCACGTTCAATATATTGCCGCGCTTCCTTATAGCGGGTTGTTCTATCAGCCAGGGTATAACCTAAGGCATTAAGCGCCTGGTTATCTTTTGGATTGACTGCAAGAATGGTATGCAGATCTTTTTCTAATAAATCAATACGTCCAAATTTTTCTGCCAGCATTGCCCGGCCATAAAGAAGATCATGATTGTCAGGTGCTAAAGCCAGTGCTTCGGTATAAATATCATAGGCTTTGATATAATTTTCAGCCTGGGCATAAACCTCTGCCTTAATTTGTAAAATTTCTGCGCTCTGTTTGGTATTATTGGCACTGGAATGTTCAAGTAATTTGAATGCCTGTTCAAATTTTTTCTGTTGAGCATAGACCATGACTAAACCAAGGTAAGCTTCAAAAGTATATTTGCCATTTTTTACCTGTTTAAACCAGATTTCAGCCTCAGGATAGTTTTTTCTACCCACTTCCAATTGACCAATAAAATAAGCCGCTTCACTGGCATATAATCTATATGCATGCAGACGTTCAAGATATTGTTTGGCCTCATTTAATTTGTCCATTTCAATTGCCAATAAGCTAATGGCAAATAAAACTTCAGGTGCGAGATCTTTTTGTGCAAGATGTTGAATTTGTTCTGAAGCCTTTTCATAGTACTTGTTTTTAACTAATAGTCGTGCCAGTTCTAATTTCAGGCCCATATTTTCTGGTAACTTGCGTACGATTTTATCCAGTACCTGAATGGCCTGAAGATCTCTATTTTGCTTTTTGAGCAAATCAACCTTCAACACCAGCGCATCCAGATAATCTGGTTGAATAGCCAGTGCTTCATTTAAGTATTTTTCAGTAGTTGGATAGTCAACAAATTTGAATGCCAACTTAGCCTGATAAAGTTTTATGAGGGGTTTATGGGCGTGTTCCTCTATGACAACCTGATTAAAAATACGGGTAGCCCGCTCCTGTTCATCAACAGTATCTATGATAGCAATAGCTCGCTTAAAACCACTTTCAAAAGTATCACTTAAATTAATCACTTTTTGTAAATACACAACCGCTTGAGCATCTTGTTTTTGTGAGAGAAGAGAAGATGCATAAATTTGCAGAACATCAATATTTTCAGGTTGTATTTCTGACCATAATTTTACTGCTTTGAACGTTTGCTCATCATTTTTGGAAAACAATGTTACTCGCGTTGCTTGTTTTGCTAAGCGTCCATCACGTGTTGTTTTGGCCGCTTCATAGTACTTATCAAAAGCCAGTGAGTAATCATTGCGCTGCAAAGCTAATCCAGCCACCATCAAGTCATAAAGTAAATCTGAGGTTAACTCTTGTACAGGCTGTCCTGGTTTGACCGGTGTAACGGCATGAGATTTATCTTTTTCATTCGCTGCACTCTGGGAAGGTTTGTTCTTTGCTTGCTCTGGTAAAATTTCTTCGCTTTGTGCTGCTGGCTTTTGTGAATTCATGGTACAAGCACTCACTAGTAGAATCATCATTAGAACAAGCAGCTTTACAGATTGTTTAAAATACATTTTTTCTCCGAATTAATGTGTATTACAGATTAATTCATTCATTTTTAGTGGCTGATGACACATGCTAATTGATTATTCGTCGGACTTAAAGTTTTAACCTTAATACTCAAATTTATCCTGTAGTACACAAATATTTTTTATTTCAACATGTTAATTTAGAACCTGACTTAAACTTTAAGTTCCAAACCGACTCATGCAAAAAACTATTATGTAATAATTCAGCGTGTACTGCTAAATAATGTTTGTTAAGCCTATGGTCACCCATTTCTATAACACAATATATATAATTATACTTTAAATTGTAATAATAATGAGAGATTACTTGAGTTTTGCGTAAAATTTGCGCAAAATGCCATGTTCATCAAGTACATTATTGATAACTTTTAATATGGCTAAGGGCTTTAAATACATATTCTATGTCGTTGATTGCACTCGGTATTAACCATAAAACTGCTCCAGTAAAAATCAGAGAACAGCTTTCGTTTGCTCCTGATATCATTCCTGATGCGTTAAGAGATCTAACATCTCAAGATGCGGTCAATGAAGCCGTTATTTTATCAACCTGCAATCGCACAGAACTCTATTGTCAACTTAATTGTGATGACGATGGTTCACAAGATGCTACGGATGCCCTGATATACTGGCTTCAGGAACATCACGGCCTGCTTGATACAGATATTTCTGAATACCTGTATCTGCATCCTGACAAAGACGCCGTTAAACATATGTTACGTGTTGCCAGTGGACTTGATTCTCTGGTTCTGGGTGAACCCCAGATTTTAGGCCAATTGAAATCTGCTTTTTCTGTTGCCAAAGAAAGTAATGCTATTGGCCAGTTTCTGCACAAATTATTTCAACATACATTTAGTTGTGCCAAGCAGGTTCGTACCGATACGGCCATTGGCGCCAGCCCTGTTTCAGTGGCATTTGCATCCGTCAGTCTTGCTAAACAAATTTTCAGTGATTTTCAACATCACACTGCCCTGTTAATTGGCGCAGGTGAAACCATAGAACTGGTCGCAAGACATCTGCATGAATCAGGTATCGGACGCATTATTATTGCCAACCGAACTGTTGAAAAGGCACATACTCTGGCACAGGAATTTGATGGCTATGCAATTTCTTTAAGCGAAATTCCAACCCACCTTGCCGAAGCTGATATTGTTATCAGCTCAACAGCCAGCCAATTACCTATTTTAGGTAAAGGCACAGTAGAAGCAGCGATCAAAGCGCGTAAACATCGACCTATATTTATGGTTGATATTGCCGTGCCCAGAGATATCGAAGAACAAGTCGGTGATTTGGAAGATATTTTCCTATATACCGTTGATGATCTGAAAGAAATTATTGATGAGGGCTTAAAGTCACGCCAGGAAGCCGCACTTAAGGCAGAAGAAATTATTGATGGTGAAGTATCCCACTTTATGAACTGGCTGCGCTCGCTCAACTCAATATCGACCATGTGTCAGTATCGTGAAAAATCTGAAGCGATTCGTGATGAAGTATTAAGTAATGCTAAAAAGCAATTGGAGAATGGTAAACCCGTTGAACAAGTACTCAATGATGTAGCACGGCAACTGACCAATAAATTGATTCACAAACCTTGTGTACAGATTAAACAAGCGGGTATGGATGGCCGCACAGATCTAGTTGATGCTGCAATTGAACTTTTTGATCTGCAAGCAGATGATCAGTAAAACATAATAATCCATATCCCTACATTTTTTAAAAGCACGTTTTAAACGCTAAGAGTATCCAGTGAAACCCTCAATACAAAATAAACTTGAAACACTTGCTGAACGGCAAGAAGAAATTGCCCTATTGCTTTCACAACAGGAAGTCATGGCTGATCAAAATAGATTTCGGGATCTATCCAAAGAATATGCTGAATTAGGCCCGGTGGTTGATTGCTTTAAGCAGTATCAGGAAGCGGCTGAAACTATTGATGCCGCTAACGAGATGCTCAATGACAGTGATCCTGATATAAAATCAATGGCTGAAGAAGAGCTCAAAGAAGGCAAAGCACTGCAAGAAAGCTTATCTCTTAAATTACAGAAAATGCTGTTGCCCAAAGATCCTAATGATGGTAACAATATTTACCTTGAGGTGCGTGCAGGGACTGGTGGTGACGAAGCCGCTATTTTTTCCGGCGATCTCTTTAAAATGTACAGCCGCTATGCAGAATCACAAAACTGGACGGTAGAAGTGATGTCTGAAAACCTTGGAGATCACGGCGGCTATAAAGAAATTGTTGCCCGTTTAGTGGGGCATGGTGCTTTTTCCAAACTCAAATTTGAATCCGGTGCGCATCGCGTACAACGTGTACCTGAAACAGAATCTCAGGGACGTGTACACACTTCTGCCTGTACGGTAGCAATTATCCCTGAAATAGACGCAGTTGAAGCCATTGAGATTAATCCAAAAGATTTACGTATTGATACTTTCAGAGCCTCAGGTGCTGGTGGACAGCATGTCAATAAAACAGACTCTGCTATTCGGTTAACACACCTTCCAACAGGTGTTGTCGTCGAATGTCAGGAAGAACGCTCACAGCACAAAAATAAAGCCAAAGCGTTGTCTATGTTGTCATCACGAATATTAGCAGCCGATCAGGCCAAGCAGCAATCAGAAGAAGCTGCCAATCGCAAGCTGCAGGTAGGTAGTGGCGATCGCAGTGAACGCATCAGGACCTATAACTACCCTCAGGGTCGAGTAACTGATCACCGAATTAACCTGACTTTATATAAATTAGATGAAGTAATGAATGGTGATTTAGGCGCTATTATTGACCCGCTGCTGAGTGAATATCAGGCTGAATTACTGGCATCTATGTCAGAGGTATAATACCTGATGCCTGATTCTCAAGTCACTATTGAGCAGGCGCTAAAATCCGGCTCTGAAACACTGATTACCAGCGATAGTGCTAAACTTGATTGTGAAATACTCCTACTTAAGGTGTTGAACGATAGTTATCAGGCACAGCATACTAGAACCTGGCTGATGACCTGGCCGGAAACAATACTGACCGACAAGCAGATACAGCAGTTTTCTCATTATTTAACATTACGTTCAGAAGGAATGCCAGTTGCCTATATTACTGGCGAACAAGATTTTTGGACACTCGCTCTCAGCGTAGCACCTGCCACACTAATTCCCCGCTCTGAAACAGAACTACTGGTAGAATGTGCGCTGGAAAAAATTGCTGATACCGGTGAACAATATGTTTTGGATCTGGGCACTGGCAGTGGTGCAATAGCACTGGCAATTGCTGCTGAAAGAAGTAATGTACAGGTTCTGGCAAGTGATTTTAGTCAACAGGCTCTGGACATTGCGCAAAGTAATGCACAACAAAATGCTGAAAAACTACACATTGATCATGTTTCTTTTTACCGCTCCCACTGGTTTAAAAACATCCCTGAACAACAGTTTGATGTCATTGTATCCAACCCTCCTTATATTGCAGAAAACGATCCTCAACTAGAAGAAAATGTCAGTAAATATGAACCGATAAGCGCATTACATTCAGGCGAAGAAGGCCTTGATGATATTCTTGAAATTGTTAAACATTGTCATAGTTATCTAAAACCAGGCGGCTGGATATTATTTGAGCATGGCTATGAACAAGCCGGTGCAGTACAGGACATACTGAAAAAATATGGCTTTAGTCAAGTTAGTACAGTAAATGACCTGAACCATTTGCCCAGAGTCACAATGGCTAAAAAGTAGAATTAATACAGATAAGCACTAATAGCCCTTGGTATTTTTTTCTACCCAGCGATCCTGTCCATCATTGAGCTGTTCTTTTTTCCAAAACGGAGCTTTTGATTTTAAATCTTCCATAATTTCCCGACAGGCTTCAAATGCCTGTTTACGGTGCGCTGTCCATACTGCAACTAAGACAATGGGATCATTGGGTTTTATTGTACCCACACGGTGCACTACCAGACTTTCCAATAAATGATATTCACCAGTGGCCTGTAGACATATATTTTCTAAATGTCTGTCAGTCATTCCGGGATAATGCTCTAAAAACATTTCTGAAACGTCATCTCCTTCATTAAAATCACGCATCGTACCAACGAAAACCGCAGTAGCACCATACTGACCAGCTAAATCAGCTTTGTCTTTTTGATAGTCATCAAGCATTTTCCAGGGGTCAAAAGACTCTGATTCAATAACAATTTTCATCACTAACCTCCAGTCACTGGTGGAAAAAATGCCACTTCATCACCCTCTTTTACCAGAGTCTCGGCATCGACATAATCCATATTAACAGCGATCAATACATTAGCGGGGCGTTCCTTGCCGGCAGCACAATAATTCCAGATATCATCAACATTCTTAATTGATTTTGCTTTAAGGATTTCAGCATCAATCTCACAATCATCTCCAATAATATCTCTCATACTGGCAAAAAATTTAACATCAACACCCATGCTTACCTCACAATACAGGATAATGCAGAGTATACAATATACACTGACTCCACCTAAAGAATAGAAAAGAGAAGATTAAGATCTCTAAATTTAGTATAATTTTATCACAAATAAATCTATTAATAGATATTGATAATTATACGAGTAAAATTTTATTAGCTAAAGGCCTATGAGTAAATTAACACATTTCAATAATAATGGTGAGGCTCACATGGTTGATGTGGGCGCTAAAGATATCACCCGTCGCCGTGCAGTCACTGAAGGTGAAATCACAATGCTGCCCGAGACTCTGGCACTTATTACGGCAGGCACACATAAAAAAGGGGATGTCTTAGGCATTGCCCGGGTTGCCGGCATCATGGCAGCAAAACAAACATCAAACCTCATCCCCTTGTGTCACCCTCTGGCACTGACTCATGTCGATTTACAACTCAAGGTAATCGAAGCAGAAAGTAAAGTCAGCTGTTTGTGTACTGTTGAAACCGATGGTAAAACCGGTGTCGAAATGGAAGCGTTAACTGCGACTCAAATTGCCTTATTAACTATTTACGATATGTGTAAAGCAGTCGATCGCGGCATGGTTATGGGTAATGTGCGCCTTTTGGAAAAAGAAGGTGGAAAATCAGGTCATTGGTTCAGTGAGTAACATCACTGTGAATAGTTATTGTAAAGCGAATAATGATAGATAAATTTACCATCATTACAGAGACTCACCCAGTCTCAAAAAAAGAAGCCCGGGTTGAAGATCACGGACATTCTGCATGGCTTTATTTGACCCAGACAAACAGCCCTGTTGTTGCTGCTGACGCATGGATTTATAATCGTATCCCTGCACCAAGCCAGACTGAAATTACACAATTTAAAACTGCATCTCCCCCGGCTGTAAGTAGTTAGTCAACCCTGAAAAACATGTTATCTATTTGAAATATAAGGAATTAATCCTGCTTTTGAGTGACCAGATCAACCAGAAATGTTAT
>JAHXIM010000268.1 GCA_025655635.1 gamma proteobacterium symbiont of Lucinoma myriamae
AATGGTTGGATACAATTTACATAGCGGTGATCCTCCTACAGGGGACTTACACCCCATTAGTTTATGCCCATGACGGGCGTACACAAATAATAGCGGTGGTGGAGCGTGAATTTGTTTTAATAATTCCGGGTATTGGGAGTGCGTTAATAGCAGAATATGATTTTCAGGTGTTTCGCTCCATAGCAATTCCTGTTCAACCGCTTTCCAGTCAGGTTCCTGTATGGCTTTTTGAACAGCTAATTTTCGGGCAGGAGTCAAATCAAGCTCTTCAAGTACTTCAGGAGAACTAAGTAAAACATCGGGATTCGGGAAATGTTCAAACAGCTGGTTAAATGTGGCAGGACCAATACCGGATGCTTTGTGTAACGCCAGCCAATAAGATAAATCATCCATGATTGATCCTTGATTTTGAATGCGGGAATACCTTAGTTTAAGAAATGTTTAAACAACGTGTCTAAAGACTAAAGTATTCCATACGAGAAAGGCCTATTCGCTAATGAATGGTGATTTTACTACATCACCAACACGAAGTGTTGATTGTGCATCCATTACAATGGCATAGCTTAAGCGATTAAATGGACGGAAAATCATTAAATTACCGTTAATTTCATTGGGTAATTTTATTCTTTGATTGGTGCGTACAGGATCTTTTACTGTTGCACCTTTTTTATAAATGTTGAATACATCACCATTTTCAACGCCATCTTTTAAACCCACATCAACAACAACATCCATGGATCCGACCATTTTAACACCGGGGTGCATACCTGCTGTAAGTACACCAATAATGCTTGCAGGACGATTTACTGAAGAGGCTTTAGGCAAGAATTTTGCTTCAATAACTTTGTCGCGATTTATGGGAATAACACGATGTTTTTTGAGGATTTCTGATTTGGATTTTTCAACATAGATGGTCGCAGGACTACCTTTGCGCTCCATTGTTCCTTCACCTAGGTAGGTGGCTTCATAACCCAGTACTTCTTTTTTATTAGCGGGGTTTTTATAGGCTTTACCACGTCTGTAAATGCCATAAATAGCATCATTGCTGTCTTCTGGAATCCCCATGACATAAATTGAATTATCTGCACCGGCAGACATGTGTTCATCATTGATACCGACAATGTAGGGCAGTTGTGAATACTCTCGGACATTCAAAATACGATTTTTTGTGAGGTAAGGTGAAATGATATCCAATGGTATGGTTGGAATCGCTCGATCAAGCTCTTCTATTCTTGTTTCAGGACTGAGGCGAACAGTTCGTTTTCCATATTTACTGCGTGTAATATAAGGCTTGCCATCAATATAAACCAGCTTGAGAACATCTCCTGGATAAATCAGGTGGGGATTTTCTATTTGCGGGTTAATATGCCATATTTCTGGCCAGTACCATGGTTTTTTTAAAAACATGCCGGAGATATCCCATAGTGTATCCCCTTTTACTACTGTGTATTGCTGCGGGTGGCCCGGTTTGAGCTCCACTGCCACCTCTTCGGCCAAAGAAAATGATGATGCGGCAAGCATAAGAATAAATGTAGCCAAAGAAAAAAGTGTCTTAATGTTTTTCATATGAATCCCTGAATTCATTGGAAATTATCATCGTTGATAATCAGTATAAATCTGCAATTGCATGACTCATTTTGTCAATTTTTTGCAAATCGAATCGCGTCTTTAAGATATATTTTGTAAAGAGTCTAAGATAAAACCACAAAATTATTAAAAATTTATAATAAAATCCATAGATTAGCTTAAATTTATAATGTTTATTGTTAAATATAAAGTGTTTTGTTAAAAATTACCAACCTGGTTAACACTTTTTCTATCAATAAGAGTATATTTTTTGATAAAATTGTAATTTTTAGATTGTTGGTCGGAGTTTGCTGATACAATTTATTATGAATAAACAGAATGAGTTCTTCAGTAAAACAATTGTTTGCAAGCAATGTTTAGTTTTGTCGTAGATCTTATTATTAATTAAGTAGTGAAAAACCAGAGTTAGATAAAATATGGCTTTATTGAATATTCTTTGTTTCCCGGATGAACGTTTGCGCACCAAAGCAAAACGAGTTGAACAGGTTACAACTACACATCAACGCTTGTTGGATGATATGCTGGAAACAATGTATGCCGCACCGGGGATTGGCCTGGCTGCAACTCAGATCAATGTGCATGAACAAATCCTGGTTATCGATATATCTGAGGATAAAAAAAATCCATACTGTCTTATCAATCCTGAAATTATTTCTCACTCAGGTAAAGAGATAATGGAAGAAGGCTGTCTTTCAGTTCCAGATACTTATGCAGAAGTTGAACGGGCTGATGAGGTGGTGGTGAAATATCTTGATAAAAAAGGCAATGAGCAAACAATAGAGGCTGATGGGTTATTAGCGGTTTGTCTACAACATGAAATTGATCATTTACAAGGCAAGTTATTTGTTGATTATCTTTCTAAACTAAAGCGTGAACGTATTCGTAAGAAACTGGAAAAGCAGCAGCGTCAGAGAATGTAAATGAGCATAGGCCTAAAGCAGTTATAGTTTGGCAGTTATAGTTTGAGCTTAGCTGAATAATTACAAAGGAAAAATATTGAAAATTATTTTTGCAGGAACCCCTGATTTTTCGACAGTGGTATTACAAAGCCTGTTGGATTCAGAACATGAGGTTATTGCTGTTTACACTCAGCCGGATCGCCCTGCAGGTCGGGGCAGAAAATTAACTGCGAGTCCAGTCAAAGCGTTGGCAGTGGAACATGAAATTCCTGTTTATCAGCCAGCTAGCTTTAAAGATGCAGCAGCTCAACAAGAATTAATTGAACTGCAGGCAGATGTTATGATTGTTGTCGCCTATGGTTTGATTTTACCTAAAGCTGTTTTAACTGCCCCTCAGCATGGTTGCCTTAACATTCATGCTTCTATCTTGCCTCGGTGGCGTGGTGCCGCTCCGATTCAACGTGCCATTCTTGCTGGTGATCAACAAAGTGGAGTCACCATTATGCAAATGGATGAGGGGCTTGATACAGGTGACATGCTGCTGATAAAACGTTGTGATATTGATGCCAAAGATACCGGAAGCAGTCTGCATGATCGGCTTGCAGTTATGGGAGCGATTGCTATGCTGCAAACTCTGGCTGATATTGAAGCGCATTGTTTGCAGCCGCAGGCACAAGGTGGTGCACAGGCAACTTATGCCCATAAGCTGGATAAACAGGAAGCGCAGATTGACTGGCATCATGAGGCCAGTGCAATTGTCCGAAAAATTCAGGCCTTTAATAGCTGGCCAGTTGCGTATACTCACTATAATGGCAAATCGTTACGTTTATGGCAGGCCTGTTTACTTGAGCTTGAGGTTCAATCTGACGTTCAAGCCAATGAGCAGCAATCTGGTGAAGTGATTGCAGAGTCATCGCAAGGAATTGATATTCTTGCGAAAAATGGTGTGGTGAGAATAATTGAATTACAAATGCCGGGTAAAAAACGAATTATGGTAAAAGATTTCATCAATGGTCAAAGTTTAATGGGTGCCAACTTAAACGCTGGTTAATTGAGCTGTCATTGAAAGATAATTTACCCCTAAATGAAGAAGTCATAGTGAAAACAAAGCAGCACAGTCCCAAAACATCGAAACATCCTGCCTGTCAGGAACTCTCGTCTCGGGCAGCAGCGAGCAAAATCATTCAGGAGTGTGTCGAAGCAGGCCAGTCACTAGCCAGTTTATTGCCATATTATCTGGAGCAAACAAAAGCAGAACATCGTCCTCTGGCACAAGAGATCAGTTTTGGTGTTTTACGCTGGTATTATCGTCTTAACCCATTGCTAAGCAATATGCTGAGCAAACCTCTGCGAGGTAAAAAGAAAAGTGTTCATTATCTTTTGCTGGCTGGCTTATATCAGCTCAATATCTTGATAAAGCAGATTATGCTGTGGTTAAAGAAACAGTCAATGCCTGTGATGAATTGCAGCAGTCATGGGCTAAAGGCTTAGTCAATGCTATTTTAAGACGCTTCCTGAGAGAAAAAGACGCTTTGTTAACAGAACTTGATCGTTCTTATTATAGTCGTTTTGCTTATCCCGAGTGGTTAGTCAATGCAATAAAAAGTTCCTGGAAGGGGATAGAGCGGCCGGTTGAATCAATACTGGATGCTGGTAATCAGCGCCCACCCATGACCCTGAGGATCAATCAGCAATTTGAGCTTGAAAGCTATAAGCAAATGCTGCAGGAAAATGAAATATCTTTTTCTGAACCAGAAACCTCTCTGCATAGCTATACTCTTGTTTTGGATAAACCGCTATCGGTGGATAAATTACCCCTCTTTTCAGAGGGTGCGCTCAGTGTCCAGGATGGTGCGCCTCAATTGGCCGCCAGTTTATTATCACCTCAGCCGGGTGACCTGATTTTAGATGCTTGTGCGGCGCCCGGCGGCAAAACAATGCATCTGTTTGAACAACAAGCCAGCCTAAAAAAAGTAGTGGCGCTGGATGTGAGTTCAGAGCGGCTGAAACGTGTTCAGGAAAATAGCCTGCGTTTGAAAATCCCACGTGAAAAGTTACTATTAATGACTGCAGATGCAAGTAAACAGGATTGGTGGGATTGTGAACAGTTTGACCGGATTTTGCTTGATGCTCCCTGCTCGGCAACGGGAGTGATTAGACGGCACCCGGATATTAAACTACTGCGTCGTGAGAAAGATATTTCTGCTCTGACACAACTACAGGCACAAATTATGGATAATCTCTGGTTGATGTTAAAACCAGGCGGCCTTCTTTTATATGCGACCTGTTCCATAATAAGAGATGAAAATGACAGGCAGGTAGAGGCGTTTCTTAACAGACAAAAAAATAGCAATGCAACAGAACTGTTAATTGAGGCTGACTGGGGTATTCGTATGCCGTTTGGACGTCAGATCTTACCCGGTGAACATAATATGGATGGTTTTTATTATGCTCTGCTTAGAAAAAGTAACTGAAAATGACTCATAGTCTGACTGAGCATAGTGATGAAATAATGAGTAAACGCAGGCGCCGTGAACGTTGCCCAAAATGTCAGTTTTTTATTATCCTGGTGATTATTTTAATTGCTTCTTTTGCCGTATTCTTCCTGTTTAACGTGTTACCTCACTTAATGAATAAAGGGGATTTTCAAGTTGTTTCAGCAAGCTCGTATGAGCATAAAAATGGCATTGCCATTGATGCTGATTTAAAAATGCGCTTTCCTGATGCGGTTGTAGAAGCCCTGGAAAATGGCATCCCTTTGACCATTGCTGTTGAAGTTCAGGTATTACGTGAACGAATCTGGTGGCGCAATGTCGTTACCAAGCGTTCAGTACAGCTTTTTGAATTGCGTTATCATCCCTTAACCAATGTTCATGAAGTGACAAATATTGCTACTGGAGAGCGTTATTCCTTTAATACTCGTCAGGATGCGATGGCTGTACTCGGCACGATTAGGGGTGCTCGCTTGATAGAAAATAAAGAACTGACTAAAAATGAGCAATATTCTGTTCAAATGCGCATCTCTCTTGATATCAGTCACCTGCCGCCAGCGTTAAGACAGGTCGCCTCTCTGTCATCATCCTGGCGTCTGGAAAGCACATGGTATCAATGGCCGATTAGTAATAAACGAAAAGCTCCGGAACAGGCGGCTGATAATATGGACTTAATACCGGAACTTAATCAATTTAATGCTGTTTCCGGGCGTATTGACCATGGTGTACCGGACGATGCAGCCATTAAGGCAGCAAATAATACCTCAATTAACAATACGTTAAAAAATAATGTTCCATCGAGTGAAGAAAAAGAGCAAAGCGAATGATAAGAAAAGCATTTAGTGGTCCTGTCGCCATCTTTATCATGTTGTTAATGCTGTTCTTTTCACTGCGCATGATCAGCAGTGCATCGATGGATGCAGAGCAATTCCAGCAACTCTATTATTTATTGTTAGCGGTTAATCTGGTTATTTTAGCAATGCTGATATTTCTTATTGCGCGTCAGGGTTGGCGTTTGCTGCGTCAGCTGCGTCAGCGTGTAGCGGGTTCACGATTGACCTTGCGTATGGTGATTATTTTTGTCAGTCTTGCTGTTTTACCAGCACTGGTGGTGTATAGCTTTTCCATTCAATTTATTCATCGCAGTATTGACAGCTGGTTCGATGTCACTGTAGAGCAGGCATTAGAAGATGCAATGGATTTAAGTCGTTCATCGGTGGATGAAAAAAAGAAAACAATGCTGCGTCAAATTCGTCGCCTCAGTGATGAAATCCTGGTTGATCTCAATACTCTTTCAGTGGTTTCATTGAGTGAAATCAGGGAAAAAAGTGGCGTGGATGAAGTCACTTTAATGACTTCAAGAGGACGAGTTTTGGGGTCTAGCTCGGTTGAAGAAGGGGATATTGTGCCTGATTTGCCCAGTTCTGATTTGTTGTTACCACTGCGCCAGGGACGGGATCATGTCGTTTTAGATTTAAATGAAGAATCAAATCGCATGATTCGAGTTTTGGTGCGTATTGTCTTTGACAATGAAGAAGGTTATTTGATCCTGCAGGCCATGGCTCCTGTCAGTGTACGTCAACACAGGCTTGCTGCCAGTGTGCAGCAGGCATATTCTGAATATAAAGGCCTGGTATATCTACGCCAGCCGCTCAAACTCAGTTTTACTCTTACCCTGTCACTGGTTTTACTTCTGGGTATTTTAAGTGCCGTCTGGGCGGCCTTTTACTCTGCCAAAAGAATTGCAGCACCTATCAGGGATCTGGCTGAAGGTACCAAGGCTGTTGCTGAAGGTGAATATCATAAACCCATCCCTCTACTCAATGATGATGACTTCGGCTTATTGATTCAATCATTTAATAAAATGGTTCGTCGCCTGTCACAAACACACAATGCCCTGGAAGAAAGTCACCAGCAGGCCAAACAGCAAAGAGATTATCTGGAAGTGGTATTATGCAACCTGTCTTCAGGTATTATCAGTTTGTCGCAAACTAAAGAAATTCGTACCAGTAATCCCGAAGCAAGCCTGATTTTAGGAGTGAATGTTAATGAATACCTTGGCTTGTCATTATTTAATTTAACGAAAGAAAAACCAGAATTAGAATCGCTTATTCGATGGATAATGACATCAATCCAAAATCGTATAAAACACTGGAGCGAAGAGGTGACTCTGAATGAGTCTGATGGTCGAAAAACCTTGCTTTGCCGGGGCAATGCGCTTGCTGATGGCGGTTATGTTATCGTGATCGAAAATGTTACTTCTCTGGTTCAGGCACAACGAGATGCCGCATGGGGTGAAGTGGCAAGACGTCTGGCTCATGAGATTAAAAATCCGCTCACACCTATTCAACTGTCAGCTGAACGTCTGCGTCATAAATACTTAAAAACAATGGCTGCAAAAGATGCGGAAACTCTGGATCGCTTAACATCGACTATTATTAATCAGGTCGATAGCATGAAAGATATGGTGAGAGCTTTTTCAGAATATGCCAAAATGCCTGAATTAAAAATGCATCCATTGGAGGTAGAAAGTTTGTTGATGGAGGTGGTTGATCTCTACCGTGCTAACAATAAACTGATTATTGAGCAGGATTTAGCTATTAGCGGTACTCTGGTTGAAGCTGATCAGGGACGTTTAAGACAGGTGTTTCATAACCTGATTAAAAATGCAGTAGAAGCAGCTTCTGAACAAGATAAAATCCATCTGAAAGTTCAAACCAGTTTATTGGAAGTGAATAATCAATATTGGGGAATTTTAGAATTAACTGATGATGGTCCGGGATTCCCTGAGGATATGCTGAGTAATATTTTTGATCCTTATGTGACCAACAAACCAAAAGGTACGGGACTTGGCCTGGCAATTGTGAAAAAAATTATTGAAGAGCATGGCGGCTCTATCTCGGCAGAAAATTCTTCTGAGGGTGGCGCAAAAATTGTAATAAAATTACCGGTAGCCTGATAAATGACTGCTTAAATGCAAAATTTATAGTTATAACTAGAATTAAAATTGAGGAAAAAAGATGGCGTCAGCCTATATACTTGTTGTTGATGATGAACCTGATATTCGTGAATTGGTGCAAGAAATACTTCAGGATGAAGGTTATGAAGTTGATATTGCTGAAAATGGCGAAACGGCTAGAGAAAGCTGTCGTTCAAGACGGCCGGAATTAGTGTTATTGGATATCTGGATGCCTGATATTGATGGCATTAGTTTATTAAAAGAATGGAAGGAAGGCACTGACGCTGACAGCAATGGTAATTTTCCTGTGATCATGATGTCCGGTCACGGCAGTGTGGAAACAGCCGTGGAAGCAACTCGTCTGGGCGCTTATGATTTTCTGGAAAAACCGCTTTCTCTGGCGAAGCTGCTGCTGACAGTAGAACATGCACTTGAGGCGCATAAACTGGATAGAGAAAATCAGGGAATGCGTCAGCAGCTTTTTGCTGTCAATCAACCGGTTGGCAAAAGCAAGGTCAATCAAGCATTATGCCAGGAAATAGAACAAATAGCACAACATGACTCTAGGGTTTTGTTTGTTGGTGAACCGGGTAGTGGAAAAAGTAAATATTCACGCTTGTTGCACCATAAGAGTAACCGTTCTGAACAGCCCTATATTGAACTTGGGGTGGCTACTTTAGACATTAATAACTCAGCAAGAGAACTTTTTGGTTCTGAAGCAGATGGTAAGGTTTATTATGGTCTATTGGAACAAGCTCGCGGAGGGACGCTTTATATTGATGATATCGGTGATATGGACTTAGCGACTCAGGGCCTGTTATTAAGTACCTTAGAAACAGGGAAATTTCATCGCATTAGCGGCAACGACTCTATTATGCTTAATTGCCGCATTATTACCGCATCTCACTATGCTCTGGAGCAATTAGTGAAACAGGGTAAGTTTAAATCAGAACTTTATTTTCAATTAAATGTATTACCAGTAAAAATACCACCATTACGAGAGCATTGTGAAGATGTGCCTGAGTTATTAAATTATTATCGGGACCGGTTTGTACAGCAAGAACAGTTTAATTATCGTAGTTTTTCCATTGCTGCCTTAAATAAACTAAGGAATTATAATTGGCCGGGTAATTTGTTAGAATTAAAAAATCTGGTGCAGAGGCTTTTAATCGCATCTGATGAAGAAAATATTACCATGGACGAAGTGGAAAGTAGTATAGAATCTCAGCTTCAAAATCAGGAAAACACTGATTTAACTGAGTCGACTAGTCATGATAGTGCACTGAAGTCACTGTTTGCTCATCCACTGAAAGAAGCCAGAGAACTATTTGAAAAAGCGTATCTTGAAGAAAAACTGATTGCAGTTGGTGGTAGTGTTGGTAAAGTGGCGCAATTAGCCGGTGTAGAGCGAACTCATTTATATCGAAAAATGAAGACACTGGGTATTGATGCTAAAAAAATTGCAAAAAAAGCAAATAAACTGGAAAAAACACCGACGCTATGAAAATTTTAATTTTAGGTGCAGGTCAGGTCGGCTCCTCGTTAGCTGAAAATCTGGCTAATGAAGACAATGATATTACTGTTGTTGATTTAGACGGTCGAAAGTTGGCTATTTTGCAGGATAGACTGGATATTCGTACCGTGAGGGGACGTGGTTCACATCCTGACATCTTGAATCAGGCAGGCTGTGATGATGCCGATATGGTCATTGCCGTTACTAATAGCGATGAAACTAATATGATCGCTTGTCAGATAGCCTATACTATTTTTCATACCCCGGTAAAAATTGCACGGGTTCGTTCCAATCAATATTTAAAATATAAGCAGTTATTTTCTAATGAAGCATTGCCGGTTGATGTGTTAATCAGTCCGGAACAATTGGTGACTGATTATATTAAACGCCTGATTGCTTATCCCGGTGCTCTTCAGGTATTGGATTTTGCTGGTGGTCTGGTGCAATTAGTTGCTGTCAGAGCTTTTCGGGGCGGCCCTTTATTAGGTCATGAGCTTCAGGAAATTCGCGATCATATGCCCAGTGTTGATACCCGGGTTGCCGCCATTTATCGTAAAGGGCATCCTATTATCCCTACGGCTGACACTATTATTGAAGAGCATGATGAAGTGTTCTTTATTGTTGATCGGCGCTACACAAAAAAAGTCATGTCCGAACTCAGGAGAGTGGATAAACCGTTTAAACGTATTATTATTGCCGGGGGCGGTAATATTGGACAACGTCTGGCAAGAGCGTTAGAGAGTCGTCTTCATGTAAAGATAATAGAGCATAACCAGGCCAATGCCAGAATATTATCTGAAGAGCTTGAAAAAACCATTGTGTTACTGGGTGATGCCTCTGATGAAGAGTTATTAATTGAAGAAGATATTGAAGGCACCGATGTGTTTTGTGCTTTGACCAATGATGATGAAGCGAATATTATGTCCGCATTATTAGCAAAACGTCTTGGTGCTCGAAAAGTCATGGCCTTAATCAACCGTGCGGCTTATGTTGATTTGGTTGAAAGTGGTGGCGATATTGATATTGCTATCTCACCTCAGGAAGCTACTATTGGCAGCCTGCTTGCCCATGTTCGCAGAGGTGATGTGGAAATGGTGCATTCATTACGAAAAGGTGCAGCTGAAGCCATTGAAGCCATTGCCCATGGAGATAAGAAAACATCAAAAGTAGTAGGCCGAACCATTGAAGAAATTCCCTTGCCGCCGGGAACCAATATTGGTGCTATTGTGCGCTCAGGTGAAGTGATTATTGTGCATCATGATACCATGATAGAATCAGATGACCATGTTATTTTGTTTTTGATTAATAAACGCCATATTAGTGATGTAGAACGACTTTTTCAGGTTGGTGTTACTTTTATTTAACTTTTTATAAGCCATATGGTAAATAGTTACCAATTTTTTCATTTAACATTTATTTAAGTTTTAATTTAACCTATGCAGCCATTTGTTATTTTACGTATTGTCGGTTTATTATTGATGATATTCAGTACCACGGTAATACCTTCTATTGTCGTATCATTGTGGTATAACGACTCAGAAACCAGCACTTTTTTAAATGCCTTCTTTGTTATTCTTCTCAGTGGTTTTTTTATCTGGCTGCCGGTTAAAAACCGACGTCGAGAGCTGCGTATTCGTGATGGATTTATCGTAGTTGTTCTATTCTGGTTTGTCTTTGGTCTGGTTGGATCACTGCCTCTTTATCTGTCACATAGTCTGCAGGCTGATTTTACCGATGCCTTATTTGAATCGATTTCAGCACTGACGACAACCGGGGCAACTGTGTTTACCGGTCTTGATGATTTGCCGCGTTCAATTCTCTATTATCGACAGCAATTACAATGGCTTGGTGGTATGGGAATCATTGTTTTAGCCGTTGCGGTATTGCCTATGTTAGGGATTGGCGGCATGCAGTTATACCGTGCTGAAACCCCCGGACCAATTAAAGATAATAAACTAACGCCACGAATTACTGAAACGGCCAAAGCACTCTGGTATATTTATCTGGGGCTGACTATTTCCTGCGCCTTGGCCTATTGGGTTGCAGGTATGACACCTTTTGATGCCATTGGCCATAGTTTTTCTACGGTGGCTATTGGTGGCTTTTCAACTCATGATGCTTCAATTGGTTATTTCAATAATCAGTTGATTGAAGTGATTGCCGGCTTTTTTATGCTGTTAGCAGGGGTTAACTTTGCCTTGCACTTTAGTGCCCTGCGCTTACAGAGTCTAAAACCCTATTTATTTGATGTTGAGTTTCGTGTATACCTGGCTATGTTAGCCGTAGCTTCAATGATTTCTGTTCTTTATCTGCATTTTACCTCAACATTTGAAACATGGGGCAATGCATTGCATCATGGTATTTTTCAAACTATTTCAATTGGTACCACTGCAGGTTTTACCACTTCTGATTATTATAACTGGCCGGGATTTTTACCTGTCATGCTGCTTTTTTTAAGCTTTGTTGGTGGTTGTGCGGGTTCAACTGGCGGTGGTATGAAAGTTATTCGTTTTATTTTATTCTTTAAGCAGGGAGTGAGAGAAATTTTTCGCCTCATCCATCCTAATGCACAGATTCCTGTGAAAATTGGCGGTAAAGCAATGCCTGAAAACGTCAGTAATGCCATCTGGGGTTTTTTTGCTTTATATGTGGCGAGCTTTAGTATAATGATGCTGCTGTTAATGGCTTCCGGCCTGGATCAGGTCACGGCATTTTCTGCATTAGCGGCATGCTTAAATAACTTAGGTCCTGGCCTGGGGGATGTTGGGGCTAACTATAAGGGTATTAATGATTTTTCTAAATGGGTTCTCTGCTTTGCAATGCTGTTAGGTCGTTTGGAAATATTTACTCTTTTAGTTATACTGACGCCATCATTCTGGCGACGTTAGAGTGCTTATTGTTATTCAGAAAAATAAGCAGCTATAGCCTTTTTGTAAATAATATGCTGAGTAGTTATAAAAAATATGAAAGAAATAATAGCAAAATGGAATAATCGTTATGAAGCAGTCCATGTTCCCAATCAGGTAATTGATGTACTTGAACTGAATCAACATTTATTACCGACTCAGGGTAAATCCCTTGATCTGGCCTGTGGGCTGGGGGGGAATGCCTTAAGAATGGCTGAACTGGGGTTTGAAAGCCATGCATGGGATATTTCTGATTCAGCGATTACAAAAATACAAGAGTTTGCTCAAGAACGCCAACTGAGTTTATTAACACGACAATGTGATATTAGTCAGCATGAACAGCAAAATAAAATGCTTGAAGAAGGATTTGATGTCATTATTGTCAGTCGCTTTTTACTACGCGATATTATGCCGTCTCTTATTTCTGCTCTCAGGCCGTGCGGTTTGATTTTTTACCAGACATTTGTGCAGGATAAGGTTTTATCTGAAGAAGGGCCCCAAAATAATCATTTTCGTTTACAACCTAATGAGCTAATTAGTCAGCCCTGAAAAACATATTATCTATTTGAAATGTAAGGAATTATCCCTATTTTTGAGTGACCAGATCGACCAGAAATGTTAT
>JAHXIM010000555.1 GCA_025655635.1 gamma proteobacterium symbiont of Lucinoma myriamae
CAATTTGATCAGGAACAATTAAATTACAATTAATGTTGTACGATAATCTATCAATTCATGATGATTATCTTTTTTCAGGGTCGACTACTTAGCAATAAAATAAAGAAAAGAGGTTTTCATGGCAGGTCATAGTAAATGGGCAAATATCCAGCACCGTAAAAAAGGACAGGATGCTAAGCGAGGTAAATTATTTACTAAATTAATCCGTGAAATTACTGTGGCCGCCCGTTTAGGTGGTGGTGATGTGGATGCCAATCCACGTTTACGTGCTATTGTCGATAAATCCCTGCGCGCTAATATGACTCGTGATACTGTTGAACGTGCAATTAAACGTGGTGCAGGTGATAATGATGGCGACAATTTTGATGAAATTCGCTATGAAGGCTATGGCCCGGGTGGTGTTGCTGTCATGGTTGACTGCCTGACTGATAATCGTAATCGTACCGTTGCTGAAGTGCGTCATGCATTCACTAAGTCAGGTGGTAATCTGGGGACTGATGGTTCTGTTTCTTATTTATTCAGCAAAATTGGTATTTTGAGCTATCCTGCAGGCAGTGACGAAGATGCCATTATGGAAGCCGCATTAGAATCTGGTGCTGAAGATGTTGAAACTAATGATGACGGTTCCATTGATGTGACTACTACTGCTGATGATTTTATGGATGTGAAAGATGCTATGGTGACGGCAGGCTTTGATCCGGAAATGGCAGAAGTCACTATGAAAGCCTCAACCAGTGTTGATTTAGGTGTTGATGATGCCCAGAAAGTGATGCGTCTGGTTGATATGTTAGAAGATCTGGACGATGTACAGAATGTTTATTCTAACTCTGAATTTTCAGATGAAGTAATGGAACAATTAGCACAAGAATAATCGCTTAACGGCACAAGCTTAACTTTTTAGTAAAGCCTGTTTTCCTTAAGAAAGTTTTGCTAGTATGAGGCTCAACAGGTACTTTTTAAGTCACACAAAAAATATCAAGGACGCACTCATTAGTTTAAGCACTGTCAGCAGTACAATCATACTGGGTATTGATCCCGGTTCTTTAAAAACAGGCTATGGTCTCATAGAATCCTCAGGGAATCGTCTTCGCTTTTTGGAATGCGGTACTATCAAAACCGGCGGTGGTCCACTGCCACCCAGACTTAAAATAATCTTTAATGATATCCGCAAAGTGGTGCAGCATTGGTCTCCGGATGAAATGGCTATAGAAAATGTTTTTCTGGCACGTAACCCCGATTCAGCGTTAAAATTAGGTCAGGCACGAGGTGCGGCAATCTGTGCTGTAATGGCGGAAGACATTCCTGTTGCAGAATACACCGCAAATCAGGTTAAACAGGCGATAGTGGGTAAAGGCCATGCTGCCAAAACTCAGGTTCAGCATATGGTAAAGGTTCTGCTTAATTTAAGTGAAACACCCCAATCAGATGCTGCTGATGCTTTAGCAATTGCACTATGCCATGCCAATACCAATAAAACCATGACCGAGCTGAAAAGTAAGGCCAGTGAAAGATATCCTGCTGAAGTGCTGGGTGCTATTCGCGGCAGAAGAAAGAAACGCTTTACCCTATAAATTAAAAAAATGTAACTATCCAGAGTGTATTTCTAAATAATACTTGTTAAGCCTATGGTTACTTATTGTTAACAATACGTTGAGTAGTTACAAAAAAATTACAATCAGGACTGTGAATGATAGGACGATTATCAGGTACTCTTATACAAAAACAACCACCCGTATTGATGATTGATGTACATGGTGTGGGTTATGAAGTACAGGCACCCATGAGTACCTTTTATCAATTACCTGAACTGGAGCAACCCGTAGTTCTGCTGATTCATATGGTGGTTCGTGAAGATGCCCAATTGCTTTATGGATTTTATAGTGAATCTGAACGGCTATTATTTAAAAGCCTGATTAAAGTCAATGGTGTGGGGCCTAAATTAGCACTGGCTATTTTATCAGGTATTAGTGCCAATAAATTTGTACAGGTGGTCAAAAATAATGATGAAAGCGGCCTGGTTCGACTGCCGGGTATTGGCAAAAAAACAGCGCAAAGACTGATTGTTGAAATGAAGGATCGACTGAGTGATTGGCAGGGCGATGGCACATTTGGACAAGATAAAGCATCGACTGGATCAGATAATTTAAGTACTGAACAGGATATAATAAAAGAAGCGACCAGTGCGCTTATTGCATTGGGCTATAAACCCGTTGAAGCCAGTAAAATGATTAGCAAGTTAGATAAAAAGCAGGATCAAAGCAGCGAATCCTTAATCAAACAAGCGTTGAAAAATACAGTTAGATAACACATGTTAGGCTTCTTATGAAAGACATTTTATGTTAGAGAGTGAGCGCATTATTTCTGCGATAGAGACGCAAAATGAAGATCAGGTTGATCGGGCTATTCGCCCTAAAACACTCAAAGATTATGTGGGACAGCCTGCTGTCTGTGAGCAGATGGAAATTTTTATTCCAGCAGCTAAAAATCGTAAAGAAGCCCTGGATCATGTACTGATTTTTGGCCCTCCGGGACTGGGTAAAACCACTCTATCGCATATTATTGCTAATGAAATGGGGGTGAATCTTCGTCAGACATCTGGTCCTGTTTTGGAACGTCCTGGTGATCTTGCCGCCTTGTTGACCAATTTAGAAGAAGGGGATGTGCTGTTTATTGATGAAATTCATCGCCTAAGTGCTATTGTTGAGGAAGTATTATATCCGGCGATGGAAGATAACCAGCTGGATATTATGATTGGCGAAGGGCCGGCAGCACGCTCGATTAAATTAGATTTACCGCCTTTTACTCTGATTGGTGCCACCACACGAGCGGGCTTATTAACATCACCACTGCGTGATCGTTTTGGCATTGTGCAGCGTCTCGAGTTTTATTCAGATGCCGATCTCACTCATATTGTTTCTCGTTCAGCAAAAATTATGGGTGTTGAAATTGAGCCTCATGGTGCAAGTGAAGTGGCAAAACGTTCTCGTGGTACACCGCGTATTGCCAATCGTTTATTAAGACGGGTAAGAGACTATGCAGAAATTAAAGCGAATGGTGTGGTTGATGCCGGCGTGGCTGACCGAGCCTTAAATATGCTTGAAGTGGATCATATGGGCTTTGATATGATGGATCGTAAATTACTCCTGAGTATTATCGAGAAGTTTAACGGTGGTCCGGTGGGTGTTGATAATCTTGCCGCAGCCATAAGTGAAGAAAAAGGGACAATTGAAGACGTCCTGGAACCCTTTTTAATTCAGCAGGGTTATATTATGCGTACCCCAAGAGGCCGGGTTGCCACCGATTTAGCTTATCTACACTTTGGTTTAAATGATGGGCCAGTTAACGATTTAGAAAAAGAGTAGTCATTTTGAATGAATTTATTTGGCCTGTCAGGGTCTACTATGAAGATACGGATAGCGGCGGAGTGGTTTATCACTCTAATTATCTGAATTTTATGGAACGTGCCAGGACGGAATGGCTTAGATCGATGCATTTGGAACAGGATGATATCGTTAATGAATACGGTATTCTTTTTGTCGTTCACTCGCTTTCTATTAATTATTTAAAACCTGCCTTGTTTAATGAAGCACTATTAGTCAAAACGACAATACAGAAATTAACCAAGGCCAGTATTGCTTTTGAACAACTTATTGTTAGAAAAAATGATGAAACTGATGAAGAACAAATATTAACAAAAGGTGTAGTAAAAATTGTCAGTCTGGGCGTGGAGCAAAAAAGACCTGTTCCTTTACCAGAGCCGATTTATACTCAGTTTTCTCATTAATTAACTTATTGTCACGATAGCGAATGGAACAGCACTAATGCATACCGATATGTCAATTCTTTCTTTAATTACTAATGCCAGTTTTATGGTGCAAATGGTGATGCTGGGACTTTTATTAGTCTCTGTTATCGCCTGGACCATGATTATTCAAAAATGGATGGTACTAAAAAAAGCGAAAGAAGAAGCCAATTTATTTGAACGTCGCTTTTGGGCGGGAGCTGACCTGGTTGATTTGTATAAAGCACTGGCACAGCGAAAAGATGCTCAGGGTATGGCGAGTATTTTTGAAGCAGGATTTCGTGAATATGCTAAATTACATAAACAACCGGGCATGGTGAGTGGGGCCGTTCTTGAAGGCGCACAACGTGCTATGCGGGTGACGTTGAACCGTGAAGTGGATAGAGTTGAATCCGGTTTACCATTTCTGGCAACAGTGGGTTCAACCAGCCCTTATGTGGGCTTGTTCGGCACCGTATGGGGTATTATGAATTCATTCCGGGCATTAGGACAGGTTCAACAGGCAACTATGTCCATGGTCGCTCCCGGTATTGCTGAAGCCCTTATTGCTACGGCAATGGGCTTGTTTGCAGCCATTCCAGCTGTGATTGCCTATAATCGTTTTTCCTATAATGTTGAACGTCTGGAAGGACGCTATGATGGTTTTATGGAAGAGTTTTCTAATTTATTGAATCGTCAGGTGCGCAGCTAATGGCGAGAAAACGCCGCAAGCCGATGGCAGAAATCAATGTAGTACCCTATATTGATGTCATGATGGTACTGCTGGTGATTTTTATGATATCAACACCATTATTAACTCAGGGTGTTAAAGTTGATTTACCACAGGCTGAAGAAACAGAATATTTAGATCCTAAACCGTCAGAAACGGTGATAGTTAAAGTGGATGTCGAGGGGAGATTTTATCTTACTATAGGTACAGGAAAAGAAAATTCAGTTACTCGTGAAGAATTAGTTGAGCAAATAAAAAATAAGCTGTTGGATAAACCAAAACTTTCTGTATTGGTTGCGGGTGATAAGGAAGTCCGCTATATCTTTATTATGGATGCGCTGGCATTACTCAGTAAAGCGGGCATCCCCAATGTCGGGCTAATGACTAAATCATTAGATGACACTGTACCTCAATGAACACAGATATTAAGAATAACAACACAATGGTTTTTTTAAATGCTTGACTGGATAAAAGACAATAGCACCGCTTTTGCCATTGCAGTTGTTTTTCATGTGCTGTTCCTGGTGGCCTTACTAGTTAATTGGCAAATGGATAAACCGGATAAGATTATTCTGGAACAGGGTGATATAATTCAGGTTTCTGCCGTTGATGCTAATTCATACGATGCTGAAGTAAAAAAAATTGAACAACAAAAAAATGCGGAGCAACGAAAAAAAGCACAGGCAAAACGCAAAGCGCAGGAATTAGCAAAAAAGAAAAAACAGGAAGAAATCCGTAAAAAGAAAGAAAAACAACGTAAAGCCGATGAGCTTAAACGCAAAAAAGCCGCAGATGTAAAAAAGAAAAAGGAAGCTCTAAAAAAAGCCGAGCAGGAAAAAAAACGTAAAAAAGAAGCTGAGAAGAAAAAAATAGCTGAAGAAAAGTTAAAAAAAGAAAAGCTTAAAAAAGAACAATTAAAGAAAGAGCAGTTAAAGAAGGCGGAACAGGAAAAACGTCGTCTGGAAAAACAAAAGAAGCAGCAGCAAGCCGAACAAAAACGCAAAGCAGAAGCTGATAAAAAACGTCAGGCTGAATTAAAGCGTAAAGAACAACGAGATAGAGCTGAGCGGGAGCGACGCAGTAAAGGTATTATTAATCGTCATGTCGTGTTGATAGTACAAAAAATCGAGCGTAACTGGCGCCAGCCTCTGGACGTGCCTTCCGGATTAGAATGTAAAATTGAGATCATTTTATTACCCAGTGGTAATGTGGTATCAGTTAAAATTGTCGAAAGCAGCGGTAATCAAGCCTTTGACCGTTCAGTAGAAACTGCGGTTAGAAAGGCATCACCATTGCCTGTACCAACGGATAGTGTTATTTTTAAAGAGTTTGAAGTGATGAGATTACGATTTGAGCCAGGAAGCAATTAAATGCAATACACAAAATTAACGATACGGGTAGCACCGTTTTTATTATTCTTTTTCAGTTTACTCTTTGTGATCAATTCTGTTTTTGTTAATCAGGCACATGCTGTGCTTGAAGTTGAAATCAAGGGTGGTTTTCAAAGTGCTGATCCGATAGCGATAGTGCCATTCTCATGGTCTCAATCTGGTAAAGCACCAGTTGATATTGCCAGTATAATTAGTCGTGATCTGGCTCGCAGCGGTGTTTTTTCTCCTTTAAGTCTTAATCAATTGCCAGAACATCCTACAATGGAGGGCTCTATCAATTTTCCCCGTTGGAAAAATACCAACGCAGAAAATCTGGTTATTGGTCAAGTGGCGGCAATTGGTCAAGGGCGCTTTGAAATAAAATTTAAAATGCTGGATATTTTTACTGGAAAAAGCAGCATTGAATACCGTTATGAAGTGGCACAAAAGCAACTACGGCGGGTAGCACATCAAATTAGTGACCAGATCTATCAGAAACTCACTCATACTAAAGGTGCATTTGATACATTAATTGCCTATGTTGTCGTGAATAATGATGTTGATTCTAAAAAACGTATTTATACATTAGCTGTGGCTGACTCAGATGGTTATAGCGAACAAATTATATTAAAATCAAAAAAACCAATTATGTCACCGATTTGGTCACCCAATGGTAAACGTCTGTCCTATGTCTCGTTTGAAAAAAACCGCTCTATTATTTATATGCAGGAACTAAAGTCAGGTAAACGTAAAACTATTGCTCAATTTAAAGGTATTAATAGTGCTCCTGCCTGGTCACCTGATGGCAAGCGTCTCGCCATGACATTATCAAAAGACGGCAATTCGGAAATTTATGTGATGCATATTGCCAGTGGCGTATTACAGCGAATTACCAACCATTATAGTATTGATACAGAGCCAGCCTGGGCACCTGACGGACGTTCTTTGGTGTTTACTTCTGATCGGGCAGGTAAACCGCAAATTTATCAAGTGGCTATTAACCAGCAAGGGCGTTCAGGTAATCCTAAGCGTTTAACTTATGACGGCAACTATAATGCCGGAGCCAGTTTTTCCCCTGATGGGAAATCACTGGTTTTAATTACCCGAGAGCAGGGACGTTTTCGTGTCGGGGTCTTGGAATTAGCAAGTCGACAACTACAAATATTAACTCGTTCACGTCTGGATGAGTCACCTTCTTTTGCTCCCAATGGAAAAATGGTTCTGTATGCCACAGAATTAAGTGGACGGGGTATACTAGAAGCAATTGCTGTCGATGGTAGTCACTCACCACAACGTCTACGTGTACTTAGCGGTGATGTGAGAGAACCCGCCTGGTCACCTTATCGTCGCTGAAAAATAGGAGTTAATGATGATGAACAGTGAATTTAAACAAACAGTATTTAATCAAATGGTCCTTAAACAAATGAAAGTAAAAAAAATGATAGTAAAAAAATTACCCATCCTGCTGGTGACAGCATCTCTGACTTTTTTGAGTGCTTGTACCAGTATAAGTGACAATAATACTGGTGATGCCGCAGTTGAAGATAGAACAGGTGATGGAGCTAGTGCTAATGGAGAAGGCTATGAAGGCCAAACCGGAGGCTATAATGATTCTGGTATGGGAGATGGCTCAGCAGTTAATGGTCAGTCAACAGGCGATGATCCTTTAGCCGATCCAAATAGCCCATTATCTATCCGTACCATTTATTTTGAATATGATAGTACGATGATAAATTCAGAAGGACAGTCAGCATTGAACGCCCATGCTGAATATCTGTCATTAAACCCCACTCAACAACTTATTGTAGAAGGTCATACTGATGAACGGGGTACCCGCGAATATAATTTATCATTAGGTGAGCGTCGAGGAAGAGCGGTTGTTGATTTTCTAACGGCTTCGGGTGTCTCTGGGCAACAACTAGAAGTAAGAAGTTATGGTGAAGAAAATCCCGTTGCATTGGATCATAGCGAGTCTGCATGGCAGTTAAACCGTCGTGTTGAGCTATTGTATTAACTGTTGTATTAGTGGTGTTGTTGATGAATTTTTTAACTAAAAAATATAAAAATAAATGCTCTGTAATAAAACAGAGCGTTATTTTATTATTTATTGCACTTATCAGCTTTTCTAATGTTCTGTATGCTGAATCCGGAGATGATTATAAAAACCGTCCTCTGGATGTGCGAGTCGATCGCCTTGAACGATTGATGAGTTCGCAAAAACAACTGGAACTCTTGTATCGAGTGAAGCAGCTCCAGCAGGAAAATCAGCAATTGCGTGGCCTTTTGGAAGAGCAGAGTAATGATGTGCGAATTCTTAAGCAACAACAAAGAGAGCTTTATTCTGATCTCAATAGACGTTTAAGTCAGATGGAGGGTGCTGATAATGAGAGTACTAGTGCTCCGGAATTATCAGAGCCGGCATTAGCCGAAAAAACCAAAGATAATACATCAGCACCTAAAAAAGTTGCTTTGCCTGTGGTTATGGATAAATCCAGCGTTGCTGAAGCAAAGTATGGAGTCACTCAAAGAGAAGAAGTTGTTGTTACTGAAGTAAAGAATAAACCTGCCCTGGCAACGATTAAACCAATGTCTAAAAAAGACCGTCAGGCAGAACAAACAATGTACCAGCAAGCTTATGATGAACTCACAGCCCATCGATACAATAAAGCCAGAGATTCGTTTATTGCCTTAATCGCAAAATACCCAAGTAGTCGCTATGCTCATATTGCTCAATATTGGGTTGCTGAAGCCAGTTATGCACAAAGCCATTATGAGCAGGCCATTATTGATTATCAGTTACTATTAGATGTATATCCTTTTAGTCCCAAAAAGGCAGAAGCAGAGCTAAAAAAAGCGTATAGTTATTTTGAACTGGGCAATAAAGATTCGGCGCGTAATACCTTAAATCAATTACTAACCAACTATCCGGATACCACTGAAGCTGGGCAAGCAAAGCGCTTATTAAAAAAATTGTAAAAAAGCTTGCCATAAAAAATAAAAACGGTAGAATATGCGCATCTTAACGAGACGGCAAATTTTTAAGTACTGCCGAAATCTTGTCTCAGCTTAAATTAAATGCTGAGGGCCGTTAGCTCAGTTGGTAGAGCAGTGGACTTTTAATCCATTTGTCGTGAGTTCGAGTCTCACACGGCCCACCATATATAGAACCCCTGTAGATCTATTGATTACAGGGGTTTTTTTATATCTGAAATGATTTTTTTTAATGGCAATTAGTAATAAGTTACACCAATGGGGAATGTAGGCTATGGATAAGCAAAGAGATAATTTAAAAAAGATTGAAGAACTAACCATTAAGTTGAATCATGCTCTACAAAACATTGATGAACCAACCAAAACAAAATTGGAAGCCCATAACCTCCAGGTAAGCGGTATCAGCATGTCGCTGTTACGGATTCAAATTGGTGTAGACAACACGTTGAATGATACAAAAAGAAATACGATAGAAAAAACTAAAAAAACGGTTATTACTAAAATAACCTAGTATCACGCCTAATTCTCACAATAAGGTCTGATTGTAAATTGGCTCAAGCAAATATCCGCAATTCCTGCATCCACTGCTTTAATTCCTAGCATTCATCTACTATTTAACACTTAAATAATTTAACGATTATATTTGTTTTTGCATAAAATTCTTCTATTATAGATGGTACAAGAACTATTATTTAGGTTTGATGATTATCAGGTAACAATATTTTGAGGTTGTTGTTTACGGGTCAAAAGTGTGCCCGCTTACTATGCAGCCATGCGATACAAAATAAGAGGGAATATAGTGTCTAATAATTTTGGCGTCTTTATTAATTTGGATTATGCTCACCAGCCTCATGCTGAATGTACGCTTATTTGGAATAAAATCATGGAGGTTATGGTTGACTACGGTTTTATTTTTCAAAAAAGAGTATTTACCATTACTACTAATAGCAGTCGTGATGAAATATCAAGTGATGTGAGGGGCTTGTTTGATTTAATTCAAAAAGAACAAGAGCACTTTTACAGTTATATTTGTGATAATTATATTCTAAATCTTGAAGAATGCAGTGATTTAACCTTGCCTGATACCAGTGCTAGTATTGATGTAGAAAATATCACTTTTCAGGAGTTAAATATTATGGGGATAGAGTATGAATCACTTATTAAAAATAAACCTGAATGATTATTTTATAGTAAATAAAGTTTAAAATACCAAATATTAGAAATATCTTATATAAACGCTTGCTAATATTGCGTTCTCTGTTTATAATTATATCCACAATAAAGAAATTAAGAAAACAGAATATCTTGAAGGAAGATATTCACGGCTTTTATGTCTTGTTTTTATTAATTCAGGTTAATGCTTAGAATAATGCTTTAATTCAATTTCTGTTATCTTTTGATGACACATAACACTTATTTAAACAATTTTTGGAGAGTATAAAATGAAAAAATTATTAATTGCTGCAGCAATCGCAAGTGCAACAACCCTTTCAATGACAGCTAGCGCATTCTGGGATGATGGAAACAGCAACACTAACTGGAATGGTCAGGGCTATAACAACATGAATAACAATGCTTATGGCAACGGTTATGGTAATGGCTGGGGCGACGGTTCTGGTGATGCAGACATGGATGGTGATGTTGAAATCACTATTAAAGCTCGTGGCCGTGGCCGTGGTAAAGGTAACACTCGTGGTTCAGCTTACGGAAGTGGTAACAGCAACTACAATGGTTATAACAACATGGATTACCGTGGTAATGGCTATAATAATTACCAAAACAACAGTGGCTATGGTTATGCACCTCGTCCAATGATGGCTCCTCAGGCAGCTCCTCAAGCTGCACCTATAGCGCCAAATCCACAAGCAAAAGCTCAGTTTGAAGCTCGTCAAAAGCGTATGCAGGAAATGCAAAAACAACAGCAAGCTCAAATGCAAGCTGCACGTAAAGCCTACGAAGAAAAAATGAAACAATGGGCTGCTCAAGCACCTGTAGCACCTGCTGCTAAATAATTTTATTGAACCCGGGTAATCAATAATATTTAAAAAACCCGTACAGTTTACTGTTGCGGGTTTTTTTTGGAGTGCTAAAAGTTAAGAAGACATATTAATCATATTCAGACTTTTAAAATAGTCGCTTCATCCCAAATTTTAAAATAAAACCATTGAATTAGTTAACATTTATAAGAAATCATTGAGTTATTAATAAATATTGGCTATATTGATTTTAGAATTCTTACCTATGTAACACTGACTAGTGATGGTAAAGGGAAATTAAATTAATTGCTTAGTCGTATCAAGAATTTAGCACTTGAATTTTTTGATGCTGACCTTATGCATAATATGAGCTTTTCATGGATAAGTATGTAATTAATACCGTCTTATTAACTGATTCATCCACAATTGATGGTTTGATCATTTCCTTATTGGATGATCAACGTTTCAATGTGGCATCAATTCATTCAAGTGAACCTTATTTTTTTAAAAAACTTATTGATTATAAACCGCAGTTAATTTTTATTCGTGCGATGCTGTCTAATCTGGATGGTTTATCGGTTTGTGATCGTATCCGCTCTCATCCTGCTCTTCGCAAAGCGCGTCTTGTGTTTATCTCTACAGATACCTTAAACAGGGAATCTGCTATTAATCATCGTGCTAATGACTTTCTTAAAGTACCATTTTCCAGACAAGATTTAAGTAAGATTGTTGATCCCTTACTAGAAAAAAAAATCAGGCTGCTATTTAGTTGATGATAGCAAAACATGTCGACGCTTGGTTAAACCTTCATTGGAAATGGAGGGTTATGAAGTCATAGAAGCAGGTAATGGTGAGGATGCATTAAAAGTTGTTCGTACAACGGATATTGACATAATTGTCAGTGATGTTGACATGCCTGTGCTTGATGGTGTGACACTCTGTCGCATTATCCGTCAACAGGAAAAACTATCGACACCAATTTTATTACTTTCTTCCCTGCAAACAGATAAAGCTATTATTAATGGTTTTAATGCAGGTGCTGATGACTATATCATCAAGTCCGATCATTCTGCGACCCATAAAGTGGTGGTACCTGAACTGCGGTCACGTATTCAACGTCTCATGAATGCTAAAAGTTCACAAAGTCGTCCGGAACATATTCTAGTAGCTGAAGACTCAACTACTATGCGCCATCAATTAAAAAATTCGTTGGCAATTCAGGGATTTCAGGTTGATGTTGCAGCTGATGGCTTGTCGGCGTGGGAAAAACTAAATAATAAACATTATGATCTGGTGATTACTGATTATGATATGCCTTATGTTGATGGTTTAGAATTATGTTCTCGTATACGTCAATCGAATAAGTTTAAAAATTTACCCATCATTATAGAAACCAGTAAAGATTCAAGAGTTGAGCAAGTAAAAATTCGTTCAATGGGTATTCAGGCATTTATTACAAAACCATTTTCTCCTGATCGTATGATCGCTGAAGTAGAGCGTGTTTTGGCTGAAACACGCTTAATAATTAACCAAAATGCTATGCGTAATTATTTGCCTGATGCAACAGTCTCACATATTTCATCGACTAATAGTAATTATATCCCTAAAGCTGAAGATAAATTTAGAACCATATTATTTTCTGATATCGTACAATTTACTCGTATATCAGATCAGCTCTCATCAAGAAAAGTGGTTGATTTTTTAAATGCCTATTTTGATCGTATGGTTGAAGAATTAATGTGTTGTGGTCTAATAGAACTGGATACTTTAATAAGAGATAATAACTATCAATTATTGAGGTGTCAAAATGGGACAGAAACGAACATACA
>JAHXIM010000223.1 GCA_025655635.1 gamma proteobacterium symbiont of Lucinoma myriamae
TTTATTCAGTGCTTTTTTAGTGTTAACTAAGAGTGACGCTGAATGAGTGGTGTATTATACGCAGTAATTAACTGCCGTCAACACCTTTTGTCATTTAATTGTAATATTTTTTGGTAGATCATTTAACTTATTGATAGTTAAATGATCGTAACCTTGGCAAACTTTCTTTTACCTACCTGATAGACCTTGGTGGTGTTGTTTTCAACGCTCAATTTTGTATCAATAACCTTCTCACCATCTATTTTTACAGCACCCTGCTTGATCATTCGTATTGCTTCACCTGTGCTAGTTGTCATTCCAGCATCTTTTATTATATAAGCAATACCGAGGCTTCCGTCAGTGGACTGCATTTCAAACTCTTCTATATCATCAGGTATTTTACCTTTCTTAAAACGATCGATAAAATTCTGCTGTGATTTTTCTGCTGATGTTTCGTCATGAAAGCGAGTTATTATCTCTTTTGCCAGTATGAATTTTATATCTCTTGGATTTGTACCGTTATCTACATCTGTTTTAAATTGATTTATTTCTGTCATAGGTCTAAAGCTGAGCAGCTCAAAATAACGCCACATTAGTTCATCTGAAATAGACATTATTTTACCAAACATATCATCCGGGCTGTCCGACACCCCTATATAGTTATTTAATGACTTTGACATTTTCTGCACGCCATCCAAACCTTCCAGGATTGGCATAGTGAGCACAATTTGTGGTGTTTGCCCATGACTTTTTTGTAGTTCACGTCCCATTAACAGATTAAATTTCTGATCAGTACCGCCTAATTCAATATCTGCTTCTAGTGCAACTGAGTCATAACCTTGTATTAATGGATATAAAAATTCATGAATTGCAATTGGCTGACCTGATGAGTAACGCTTGTTGAAATCATCCCGCTCTAACATTCTGGCAACCGTTTGATTTGATGCTAATTTTATTAGTTCAGCAGCATCCATTTTTCCCATCCATTGTGAATTAAATACCACAGTGGTTTTTTCTTCATCAAGAATTTTAAACACTTGCTCTTTATAGGTTTTGGCATTTTCTAAAACCTGTTCTTCTGTCAGTGGCTGTCGAGTAACATTTTTTCCTGTTGGATCTCCAATCATGCCGGTGAAATCACCAATAAGAAAGTGTATGTTATGACCTAAATCCTGAAACTGACGCAATTTATTAATCAGTACGGTATGGCCAAGGTGTAAATCGGGTGCTGTGGGATCAAAGCCTGCTTTTACTATTAATGGTTTATTCAATTTTAACTTTTCAATCAGGCCTTCTTCGAGCAAAATCTCATCGGTGCCTCTTTTTATTATTTCCAGTGCATCTTCTATTTTGCCCATTTTGACTATATACTCCTTTTTTTGTGTTAACTGTTTAACAAAACTCGAAAAATTTCGACAAGATTACCATAATTATTCTTTTCTTCTGCTAGGATTTGATAAAAAGACAACTTTTTTTTCATTTTACTCTTGCATTGGCCTTTATTTGAAGTTATCTTTAATCAAAAAATTTGAGGAATTCCCGTGATTTACAGCTCTTTTTTAACCAAAAGCTCCAGGTTTAAAAGCAAAAACAATTTTAGATTAGAAAATAAGAAAAAAAATAGTAAAATTTTTCTCTTTTCCTCAGTTATAACAATTGCCGTTTTATCAATATTTATTACTTTTTTTATTGATACTGATCGCAATACGCTAGCGCATGCATCGAGCTCATCTTCTCTTAGCAAGACGACTACAGCTGTGTTAACTCAAGCTGATGATGCAAATGTCGATTCTAAAGTTTTTTTACCTGAAGACACAATCGCTGTAGATTCTAAAGTGGCTACTGTGGAAAAAACTGAGTTTCTAACAACAAAGCCTATAAAAACAGAAATACTTAAAACAATAAGCCCTCAGCAAGTCACTATTACTGCACCAGTTAAAAGCACAACGACAAAAAAAGTGGTTGTTAAAAAAGGTGATACTCTTTCCGCTATCTTTAAGCGCTCATCACTTAGCGCTTCTACTCTACATAAAATTATTAACTCCAGTAAGCAGGCAAAACGCTTAACCCGTATCAAACCGGGTCAGGAGTTAGTAATTACTTTTAATAGTAATAATACATTCAAGTCACTTCATTACAATATTGATAGAGTTGACTCTCTGATTGTAGAAAAAAAACCTGACAGCAAAGACTATGCTGTTAGAATTGAAAGTAAAGATATTGATACCAGACAACAATTTGCCACAGGAATTATTAATAACTCACTTTTTTCTGCAGGCAATAAAGCCGTTTTAAGTAATTCGATGATTATGCAGCTTGCACAATTATTTGGCTGGGATATTGATTTTGCTTTAGATATCCGCAAAGGTGATTCATTTGCTATTCTGTTTGAAGAAAAATACATTGATGATAAGAAAATTGGCAATGGCAACATTCTTTCTGCTGAGTTTGTAAACAGGGGTAAGGTATTTACAGCAATACGTTACACTGATAGTGCTAATCATACCGATTATTATTCTGAAGACGGGCTTAGTATGCGTAAGGCTTTTTTACGGACTCCTGTTGATTTCTCTCGTATTAGTTCACGCTTTTCCAGTGGTCGCAAGCATCCAGTGCTAAATCAAATTCGTGCTCATAAGGGCGTTGATTATGCAGCAGCTCGCGGTACGCCCATCAAAGCAGTCGGTGACGGCAAGGTTATTTTTAAAGGGAAAAAGGGTGGATATGGTCGTGTTATTATTTTGCAGCACGGTTCTAAATATTCAACGTTATATGCCCATATGAATTCATATAATAAAAAAATGAGGCATGGTACGCGCGTCAAACAAGGTCAGGTTATAGGTTATGTCGGCAGCTCAGGTTTAGCTACTGGACCACATTTACATTATGAGTTTCGTTTGAATGGTGTGCAGAGAAACCCATTAACCATACCTCTACCCAGTGCTTCTCCTATTGCAAAAAAATATCGTAATGATTTTCAGGCTACTGCTGAGACTATGATTTCCCAATTAAAATTAAGAAAGCAGGAAACTGTTGCTTTATCAGAGCAATAACACGCTATTGCTAAATGTATGGGAGATTTGCCACTTGAGAATTTACCCCATTAATACTTTCAGCTTTTTTTATTTACTTCAATGACTCGTTCTGAATCATTACCGCATACAATGAAGCCCTATTTTATAGGGCTGATGTCCGGCACCAGTCTTGATGGTGTCGATACGGTTATTTGTGCTATAGAATCTCCTAATCAATTTTCCCTTTTGCATTCAGAAACATTTCCCATCCCAAAGCAGCTCAAAAAAGACTTACTTGCTCTAAGTCAGGGACGACAGGAAAATGAACTTGAACGCTATGCGCAGCTTGATGTTCAAATGGGTCATTTATTTGCAGATTGTTGTTTACGTCTATTAGAGAAAAGTGATCTGCAAGCCGAACAAATTTGTGCTATTGGCAGTCATGGACAAACTTTACGCCATTATCCTGACAATCAATACCCTACCACACTGCAGATTGGTGATCCTAATATTATTGCACAGCAAACAGGCATTACTACTATTGCCGATTTTCGGCGTAAAGATATGGCTGCCGGCGGACAGGGCGCACCACTGGTACCGCCTTTTCATCAGGCTATATTTAAAGCCGTCGATAATAGCAATAGAGTCATATTAAATATTGGCGGGATTTCCAATATTACGTTTTTACCCGGCGCGTCAGATAAGGTAGTTGGTTATGACACTGGCCCAGGAAATGGGTTAATGGATGACTGGTGTATACGACATTTTAATTGTGCCTATGATCAATCAGGAAAGCTTGCTGCTCAGGGGAAAGTGGATAAAAAACTTCTCTCATTATTGCTCAGTGATCCATTCTTCTCACAAAGAGCACCTAAAAGCACGGGTAGAGAATATTTTTCCTATCAATGGATTGAAGCACATCTAAAACAACAGCAATATGATATTAGTCATTTTGATGTTATGGCAACATTACTTGAATTAACCTGCTTAAGCATCAGCAACGAAGTGTCATCACTTAGACCTATAGTAAGTGAACTATTAGTATGTGGCGGCGGTGTGAAAAATACCCTGCTCATGCGGCGCTTGCAGAAACTTATGCCCAAAGTGATTGTAACTTCAACAGAAAATTATGGTCTGCATCCTGACTGGGTTGAAGCCAGTGCTTTTGCATGGCTTGCCTATCAGACAATCAATGGTTTATCTGCTAATTTGCCCACTGTTACTGGTGCCAGAAACAAAGTAATTCTTGGTGCTATCTGGCAAGCTTAAAAAGCGATACACTAAACTGCTTAGCGCATATCCATTGGTACATAGTCACGCTTTTGTTTGCCCGTATATATCTGGGTTGGCCTGAAAATACGATTATCTTTTAATTGCTCACGCCAATGCGCCAGCCAGCCAGCACTTCTGGCAATAGCAAAGATTGCCGTAAACTGATTAGCAGGTATGCCCATTTCTCTGTAGAGTAAACCAGAGTAATAGTCCACATTTGCATAAACTCCTTTTTCAGCCAGGCGCTCTTCACAGGCTTTTTCCAATGCTTCTGCCACTTCAAACAGAGGATCCACATCCCCGCCTCTGGCTTCCAGAAGCTCTTTAATAAGTCCTTGTAATATGGTGGCACGAGGGTCTTTAGTTTTATACTCACGATGCCCCATTCCCCAAATCTTACCTTTTCGTTTCAATTGTTCATCAACAAATTTAGCTGCATTTTCTGGTTTGCCAATCTGTTCCAACATCGTCAAGACCTTTGCATTGGCACCACCATGCAAGGGCCCGGACAAACAACCGATAGCAGCTGAAATAACACTATAGGGTGATGATAATGTTGAACCATTAACCATTACTGAAAAAGTTGAGGCATTAATAGTATGTTCAGCGTGCAAAATCAGACAAACATCCAGAATACGTGCCAGTAAGGGATCAGGCTCTTTACCCGTTAACATATAAAGAAAGCTTTCTGCATAATTGAGATCATAACGATAGGGTGCCGGCTCATAGCCCTTGGCTATATGTTTCCAGGAAGCAACCATAGTACCCATTCTGGCAATTATTTTTATTGTTGCCGTATTAATATAATCCAGATCAGTACAGACGTCACCATCTATCAGACACTCACTGCCCTGATAAAACATTCCCAGACTGGACACGGTAGTTTGCAGCATTAACATAGAATCAGCTGAACCCGGCAATGTTTTCATTAAATCAACAAGGTGATATTTTAAAGCACGATTGGTACGCAAATTAGCAGAGAATGTTTCTAAATGATCTTTTTTGGGCAGTTCACCATTCATTAATAATAAAATGGTCTCCTCAAAGGTACTGTGTTTTGCCAGCTCCTCAATAGGATAACCACGATACGAAAGGATACCTTTCTCACCATCAATAGTAGAAATGTTAGATTTTGTGGCTGCTACCCCAGCTAAACCAGGAAGATATTCATTCATATTGACCCCCAAATGTGATTATGATATGTTATTTTTATTCTAGCAGAAAATAAAAAAGGCGCTGTCACAACAACGCCTTTTTTAATGATTAATAATAGCTTTTAAAAAATTAAATACAGAATTCAGGGAGAGTTAAAAAAAAACAATACCCTGTCACTATGTGCTATTTATCTTCTGTAGAGAAGGAAGAACCGCAGCCGCAAGTTGTAGTCGCATTAGGATTACGGATAACAAATTGAGCACCTTCAAGACCTTCTGTATAGTCAATTTCTGCGCCAACTAAATATTGAAAGGACATGGGATCAATTAATAATTTTACACCCTGATTTTCAACTTCTGTGTCACCATCATTGATAGCTTCATCAAAAGTAAAACCATACTGAAAACCTGAACATCCGCCTCCAGTAACAAAAACTCGTAATTTTAAATTATCGTTCTTTTCTTCTTCAATCAAAGATTTAACTTTAAATGCTGCTGCATCAGTAAAATCTAACGGACTATCTTCATTCATACTTTCACTCACTACTTTATTCTAATTTCAAACTCTATTATTAAATAACCAAGCGTAACAGTCAAGATCAATATTACTAATTCCTAATTTTACAAGTTATTTTTCTATGATAGTTACTCTAGGAGCCTGTCCGAGAATAGAAAGCCTGCTGCGGAAAAGCTGATTTTGGCCATATTATCCTATCATTTTCATTTAATAGAACAACTATTGGCTTCAAATGATAGAAAAATCTGACTCAAAACAGCTTTCCCTCGCTACGACTTCTATTCTCGGACAGGCTCCTAGTTTACGATCGAATTATTGCTTAAAACTTCTGGTTCTTCTAATTGCGCCTGCTCAACCTTAGGTTCAATAGCAGCGGTAATTTTATCTTCTGAAACATGAACCAGATTACCATTAACTGCTGCACCCATAGCCATTTCAAATAAATTGTAGTAGACGTTACCAAAAACTCTTGCTTTTTTGGCCAGTTCAACATTATTACTTGCGTAGACATTGCCTTCGACAGTGCCATTAATGACAATATTAGGGATTTGTATTTCACCTTGTACATAACCATTTTCACTAATAGTGATAGTGGCATTATCATCATCTATGGCGGTAATATTCCCTATCACCTTGCCGTCAACCAGAAGCACGCCGCTAAAATCAAGGTCACCGGTAATTTTGGTGTTATGTCCCACTAAAGAATCAATTCTTTTACTGGCACCTTTTTTATTGCCCCACATATTTCACTCCTCCCGTTTGAGACCATTTCAAATCGCCTAACTCAATAATTGATTTTTTCTTTTTTGAATCAATGATGACATCAACTGAGTGAGGTATCATCCCTTCAGGCAAACGCATTATACCGCTAAATTCCTGAAAATACTTAAAACCGTATTTAAATTCCTTGTCTTTGCTTTCTTTTGAATGAACAATTAATGAAAACAATGGTATTTTCACAGATTGATTATCTTTTTTTCCTTTAATAAGGATTTTAATAGTACCTTTGGTATAAGTTCTTTTTTTAATTTTCTGTGCAAGAATAAATTGATATTGATATTGATTTGCTTGTGTTTTTTCACTGGATTCTGAATTTTCAGTTAATACTGCATTATAAGCTTGTATTTCCAGACTTTGCAGATAGATAGATTCACGTCCTTTTGCAGGCGAAACTATGGCCTTATAAAAAGCCAGTTCTTTTTCCAGTTCAATAATTTTTCGCTGGTCCTTATTCATTCCTGCTTGAACCAATTGACATGACTCCTGCTCTAGCAAATACTTCCTTTCCAGATGTAACACTTCTTTACTAAGTTCCGCATTTTTCTTTTTTAAAACATTTTGTTGAACCAGTAGGGATTTTCTACCCCCTTTTACTTCAATAATATCTTCTTCAGACTGCATATACCCCATCTCAAACGCTCCCCAGAGGAGTGCAGCAGCCAGCAATAATATGAGTAAACGAATACCATAGTACTGAAAAGGATGGGAACGATGAACAATAATATGAGTCATGGTAATGAGATCAGGTATTTTCTTTAAATCTTTATATTAAAAGAAAGCTGCCGAAAAAAGAGCTTAAGGCATTAAGGGAACGATATTCAAGCCTGCTTTTTCATCCAGATTAAAAGCAATATTCATATTTTGCACAGCCTGGCCAGCAGCCCCTTTAACTAGATTATCAATGACAGACAGGACCACAATGGTATTGCTGTCTTGAGGCTGATGTATGGCAATGCGACACATATTTGAACCTTTTACTGTCCTTGTTTCCGGGTGTGAACCTGCGGATAACACATCAACAAAAGGTTCATCGGCATAGCGTTGTTCATAAAGCGCTTGTATTTCGGATAATTTAACGTTATTTGAATTTTCTAACTTCCCATACAACGTTGCCTGAATTCCCCGAATCATCGGCACCAGGTGCGGGACAAAAGTTAAGTCGACATCACCGCTATTGACGCTCTTATTAAAAAGATCGAGTCCCTGACTAATTTCAGGCAAGTGTCTGTGACCCGGGACAGCATAAGCTTTGAAACTTTCACTGGCTTCACATAATAGTGTACCGACATTAGCACCACGACCGGCACCACTGACACCTGATTTACAATCAGCAACCAGAAAATCCGTATTGAGCAGCTTATTTTCTATTAAGGGTAAAAAGCCCAATTGCACAGCAGTTGGATAACAACCTGGATTCGCTATCAGCCGAGCCTGTTTTAGCGCTTCTCTGTTAACTTCAGGTAAGCCATAAACAGCTTGTTCAACATAATCAGGGCAAGCGTGTTCCATGCCATACCATTGTTCCCAGACATTGATATCTTTAATTCGAAAATCAGCTGCCAGATCAATCACTTTAACACCCGCTTCAATTAATTCCGGCACCATTTTCATGGCGATACCATTGGGTGTGGCAAAAAAGACTAAATCACAATTTTTTAATGTTGAAACATCCGGTTTTGAAAATGCAATACTGAGATGATCTCTTAAATTAGGAAACAAATCACTTACCGGAAGTCCCATCTCAGAACGTGAAGTAATGACTTGTAATTCAACATCGGGATGATTGGCCAGTAACCGCAGTAATTCAACTCCGGTGTAACCCGTCCCACCAACAATACCTATTTTAATTTTTGCCACGTTAACTCTGACCTTGTGTCTGGAAATTCAACTGAATTAACTATTATAATACAGGATAAGGTAGAGTAGGAAATTAAAAGCCCTTAGCTGGACTAAAAAGTTGACTCTAGCTAAATCCCCTTAACCATAATTGGATAGTTCATAGCAGATGAAGAAGAAAGATTTTGCCGTTATTGGCTTTATAGCTCTATTGGGAGCCCTTTTGGGTTATTTATGGCTGGCTCCTGCCGGTCAACCTTCCGCACCACCGGTTAGTTTTGAAGATATTAAAGGAAACCAGTTTACACTGGCGCAACTCAAGGACAAGCCGGTTATTGTCAATTTTTGGGCAACAGAATGCCCCGGTTGTGTCAATGAAATTCCGCTGCTGGTCGATATGTACAAAAAATATTCTCCACAGAACCTTGTCATCATTGGGGTTGCTATGGGTTATGATCCAGAATCTCAGGTCAGGGAAATGGTTCGACAAAAGAATATGAACTATCCGATTGTTTTAGACTCACAGGATAAGCTGCTTAAAGCATTTAATATTAAAGTGACACCAACGACAATTTTTATCGGCAAAGATGGTAAAATAGTTAAACGCAAGCTTGGGGAAATGTCACATACCGAGCTGGAAGCAACGATCAAGAGTCTGATATAGGAGATACTCATTAATGTTATGGGTTAAAGCGTTTCATGTTATTTTTATGGTTTCCTGGTTTGCTGCACTGTTTTATTTGCCCCGATTGTTTGTTTACCACGCCAGCAGCAGCGATGAGATAAGCAATGAACGCTTTAAAATCATGGAGCGAAAATTATTTTACGGTATTATGACACCCGCAGCTTTAGTGACTGCCATCCTTGGCTTTTGGATGTTATTTGATTATGCCTGGCAAGCCTATTCGTCAATGCTCTGGCTGCATATAAAACTCGTTATTGTTGCCTTATTATTTGTTTATCATTTTTATTGCTGGAAGCTTGTGAAGCTATTCAAAGAAGATAAAAATACGCACAGTCATGTTTATTATCGCTGGTTTAATGAAATTCCTGTATTTATGTTAATGGGGATTATTATATTGGTTATTGTCAAACCACTATAAATCCACGGAAAAAAGGACTATGAAGAAAACACCTCCAATTGTACTGTCTTTTTCCGGTAATGATCCGACTGGCGGTGCTGGAATACAGGCTGATATTGAAGCCGCAGTCAGCATGGGCGCTCGCGTTGCTCCTGTAATCACCGCTTTAACAGTGCAGGATACACAGAATGTTAAGTATTTTTCAGTCACCGATGCAAAAATGGTTTCTGAACAGGCACGTCATGTTCTGGAGGATATGCCCATTGCCGCATTTAAAATTGGCATGGTAGGCAGTGTAGAAAACATTGCTGCAATTCATAAAATTTTGCATGATTATCATGAGATTCCAGTTATCGTTGATCCCATTATCAGTGCGGGTGGTGGAATGTCACTGGCAACAGAAGAAATGGCACTTGCCTATTCGGATTTACTGTTTCCTCTCACCAATCTGGTCACACCCAATAGTAATGAGGTACGTTTATTAGCACCTGAGGCTGATTCTCTAGACTCCTGTGCTCAGGAGTTAATGGATGACGGCTGCGATTATGTATTATTAACTGGTACTCATGAAAGCACTGATGAAGTCATTAATTCTTTCTATGGTCAGCATAAAAAATTAAAATCATCTTACTGGGAACGCTTGCCTTATAGTTATCATGGCTCTGGATGTACTCTGACTTCCGCTATCGCTGGTTTAGTCGCCTGCGGATCATCTATCCCGGATGCCGTCACTATTGCCCAGGAATATGCCTGGCAATCTCTATACAACGGTTATCAAGCCGGTATGGGACAGCATCATCCTGATAGACTGTTTTGGACAAAGGGCTCGGCAAATAACCGAGCCAAAAACTAATATAGTATGTCTTTATCTTCAGAAAATACCACAAAAATTCACGGGCTTTATGCCATTACTGATCCCGACTTAATTCCAGCAGAACAACTCCTCACCTCTGTCGAACAAGTCATTCTTGGCGGTGCTCGTATTATTCAATATCGAAATAAATCAGCTTCAAAAGCGATACAATACGAAGAAGCGAGTCAATTAAGCTCTCTATGTAAACAGCATCAAATCTGCTTTATCATTAATGATGATCCGCAATTAGCCAAAGCAGTTAATGCTGATGGTGTTCATGTGGGCAAAGAAGATGGAAAAATTGCTGATGCTCGAAAACAATTAGGCAAACAGGCCATTATTGGCGTGTCATGCTACAACCAGTTGGAAAATGCGCAACGCTCAATTGAACAAGGCGCTGATTATGTTGCCTTTGGACGTTTTTTTCCATCCAAAACAAAACCCGATGCAGTACAGGCTGATTTACAGCTTCTTAAAGAAGCATCTCAACAACTTAACGTGCCTATTGTTGCCATTGGCGGTATTAATCGGGATAATGCTCAGAAATTAATTCAATGTGGTGCTAGTTCTGTCGCAGTCATTAATGATTTATTTCATAAGAATCAGGAAATTTACACTACTGCCAAAAAATATCAGGCATTTTTTAACTAAATAACTGTTCCTAAATGGTATGCACTGAGCCTCAGAACCTGTCATTTATTATTTGCTGATTTTATGCCAATATGAGCCCAATAATAAGTGACAGGTTCTGATGCGAATATTACATGAATAATGTTCACTATTTTAGAACACTTATTTTAGCACTTAATCACTATAAATTTGATAGGAAAAATCTTTTTATGACTCGTTCACACGATCTATTTCAACAAGCTAAAAAAACAATTCCTGGTGGCGTCAACTCCCCTGTTAGAGCCTTTAAAGGCGTAGGTGGTGACCCGGTTTTTTTAAAAAAAGGCAAAGGCGCTTATCTGTATGATGAAGATGACAATCGTTATATTGATTATGTGGCATCATGGGGTCCTATGATCATGGGTCATGCACATCCCGAGGTTGTTAAGGCTATTCAGGATGCTGCCGGTGAAGGATTAGGTTTTGGTGCCCCCACTCAGATTGAAACCGAAATGGCAGAGCTTGTCTGTAAACTAGTCCCTTCAATTGAAATGATCCGTATGGTCAGCTCCGGCACTGAAGCCACCATGAGTGCCATTCGCCTGGCTCGTGGTTATACCGGAAGAGACAAAATTGTTAAATTTGAAGGCTGTTATCATGGCCACTCTGACTCATTACTGGTAAAAGCAGGTTCTGGTGCTCTGACATTTGGCGTACCATCATCTCCTGGTGTACCTGCATCGTTATCAGAGCACACTATTACTTTAACTTATAATGATAGTGCTCAGGTACGTGAAGTGTTTGCTGATATTGGCGATCAAATTGCCGCCATTATTGTTGAACCTGTTGCCGGCAATATGAACTGTATCCCTCCTGTTGACGGCTTTCTTGAAACATTACGAGAAGTCTGTTATCAATCCGGCAGTGTATTAATTTTTGATGAAGTAATGACTGGCTTTCGTGTATCAATAGGCGGAGCACAGACACATTATGGCATCACACCGGATCTCACCACACTAGGTAAGATCATTGGTGGTGGTTTACCTGTTGGTGCCTTTGGCGGTAAGAAAGAAATCATGGAACACATCTCACCATTAGGTCCGGTTTATCAGGCGGGTACTTTATCAGGTAATCCCCTATCAATGGCTGCCGGCATGAAAACGTTAACATTGGCAGCACAAGATGGTGTTCATAAAGAGCTGGATGCAAAAGCAAAACGTCTGGTGACAGGAATCGTCGCTAAAGCTAAAGAAGCTGGTATTGCCATGACATCAAATCAAGTTGGTGGAATGTTCGGCTTATTCTTTAGTGATGAAGAAAAAATCACTGGTTTTGCACAGGTGACTAAAAGTGATCAGGAACGCTTCAAAAAATTCTTTCATGGTATGTTAGATGAGGGTATCTATCTTGCACCCTCTGCTTTTGAAGCAGGCTTTATTTCAGCGGCTCATACCAATGATGATATTGATGCCACGATTGAAGCTGCAGCCAGAGTGTTGAAAAGTTTGTAAGTTTGTA
>JAHXIM010000186.1:0-6337 GCA_025655635.1 gamma proteobacterium symbiont of Lucinoma myriamae
ATTATGACAGGTAAGTCTTTGGCGAACCTTATGAGTGCTCTCATGAACCGATTAGTTCCGAGGTTGAGTTAAAAGGGGAACACTGATGTATACTCTATGATATACACACCCACAAAATCTATTTATAAGGAATATAAAGATGTCACAGATAAACTCTCGTCGTACCTTTCTTAAAGGCGCTCTTTCTACCGCAGCCGCCGCGACTATCACCACTGTTGCGACAAGTACGCTAACAAACAATACCTTTGCTGCAAGTCAAAATACAATGGCTGGTATTGTTTATACTAAGGAGAACCCGGGCAAATGGGCAAAAAAAGTGGGTGGACATTTACCCAGCATTAAAATTGATGGTCAAAAAGTTACTGTAGAGACTGATCATGGTATGTCAGCCAAACACTTTATTGTGCGCCACACATTGGTATCTAAAGATGGCGAAGTATTAGGTGAGAAAACATTTACACCTGATGATGAAGCTGTTTCCAGTTATACCCTGCCCGCCGGTTATAAGGGTAAGCTTTATGCCACCAGCTTTTGTAATAAGCATGATTTCTGGTTAGCAGAAAGTAAGGTTTAAGCGTTGAGCGTTAAGAGCCTCTTAACGCTCACATGGTTTCTTTACCCTGCCCGGCCGTCAATTCTGGGCTGAGTTAACACAGGCATATAGGCAATAGTGAAGAGAACAAAGGCTGCGACCCAAAGTACGGATGACAGTTCAATCCATAAAACATATTGTCCCATTAAAAATAAAGGCAATATGACACGAATGACGGCAGCTGCAAACAATAAATAAAAGCCGATGACCGCTAACTTTGAAGGTAACATTTCACGTCCGGTATGGCCCAAAGACACACGCGCCATCATGCCATAAGTAGTAATTCCAATCACACCGACAGTCCAGGCATGAATCGCCAGATTATTAGTGACCAGATTGAAGCCCACCAGCATCTTCATAGCAAAACCAATAAGCAGCCAGAAATAACTCGCATAGAGTACCCATAAAATCGGCGTATCAAGCACCGGTTTAGAAAACCAGGGCAAAACTCTCATGAGGTGAGCAACCAGAAGAATACCTGCTAACAACGAGATAATCAGACTATTAAGCATAAATACATCAGCTAACGCCAGCAATACCAAAGTAATTAATAACACTTTTTCTAATAGTGGACGTTCGATCACCTGGGTATCAGGAACCACAACACGGGTAAAGAAAGGCATCACTCGCCCAGTTAACACCTGAATAATCATTAACACACTATATAAGGCTAATGAATTACCTGCTATTACACCGCCATCCATGATGCCAAGATGCTGACTCTGCACGAGAATATCGGCCACCATAAAAGTACTCAGAATAGCCACCATAATCAGGTTACTCCACTGTTTTACTTTGATAATAGGGTGGGCAACAGCTAATGCTAAAAAGAAGAAAAAAGAAATATCAACTACGGCAATTAATAGTCCGGGAGCAGGAGTAAAAGGTAAAATTCGAGCTAATAACCAAACTCCGGCCAACACGGCCAAAGGGGTTTGGCTAATGGTATCGACGTTAGTCCAGTTTCTGACCGCTGTTAATAAAAAACCCGCGATTACAGCAGCGGCATAACCGAATAACATCTCGTGACTATGCCAGTCAATAAAACCATAGTAGGTATTGAGTTGAATGATATTAGTATACATCAAGCCCCAGATAGCCATTAAGAAAACAGCAAATAGAGCGGATAATAAAAAAAAGGGACGAAACCCCAGATTAAAAAGAGCAAAAGACTTTTTAGCCTGCTCATCAATTTGTATAAACACAGGTATCCCCGATATAATGTTGAAGTGCTATTAGAGCAAGAATAAAACTCAGTGTGAATGATTAAGATCAAGATGCAAAATAAAGGATAACTTTTTGCCTGAGAGTCTCGGAAATAAAGCCTTATGAATAACTAAACACAACCGTTGGTGCCTTGTAATGCGCCACATAAACAATATAGGAAAAGACCATAATTGCCAGTCCTGCAGCTATTATCCTTATATTCTTTGTTTTACCCCATCTAAGCGCCACCATACCCAGCATAATATAGATTAACAGGCCGATGATTTTTTCTGCTATCCAAAACGTGGTGAATGGATTAACACCAAGGATATAGACCATAGTTAATGCACTGGCCAACAAAATAATATCCACCTTATGAGGTAGTTTTTTAAACCAGTATTTTGTTTGATAAGGTGAGTCATTCAATTTCAGAACCACACGAAAGATAAAACCACTTATAGACAAAGTAATTGCTGTTACATGTATATATTTAACAAATTCGTAAAAAGTCATCTGTGAAAACCATTCCCTGAGCCATACTGAAAAACAGAGCTGAGTTAATTCTATTTTTAAATTTGGATTGATTTTAACCGACTAATAAACGAACATGCTAGTCTAATTCACGGCTTGGGTGACTGTGGTTACAATATCTCCAGTTATAATGAGCAGTTTCATACATAAAGAAAGGTTATTTGGATAAGTTTTATGGACATTGTTTTTATTAATCAACTCAAACTCAATACAATCATCGGCATTCATGACTGGGAAAGAGAAAAAGAGCAGCCCATTATGCTCGATATTGAAATTGGCTGTTCTATAAAATCAGCAGCACATAGCGATAACATTGATGATTGCATTGATTACTTTAGTGTATGCGAAAGAATGAAGTCCTTAGCTGAAACACATCAATATCAACTGGTGGAATCTTTTGCTGAAGAAGTAAGCCGTATTATCCTGCAGGAATTTATGGCCCGGTGGGTTCGAGTAAAATTAAATAAGCCTGATGCCGTTAATGAGGCCAATGGTGTCGGTGTCATCATTGAGAGAAAACGTTGAAAGAGAAAAGAGCTGATAGACAAAAGTTGAACGACATCAATAAACAAAAGAGCAAACAAAAATGAACAAACATTTGGTTTATGTTGGCATTGGCAGCAATATTGAACAGGACAAGCACATACGACTTGCCGCGCAATCATTACTCGGCGCTTTTGGTGAGCAGTGTCATTTGCTTCTTTCTCCCGTTTATAAAACACAGGCTATTGGTTTTGAAGGAGGTGATTTTTTTAATTTAGTTGCCAGTTTCCTTACTGATTTGTCACCTTTTGATGTAGAAAAAAAGCTCAAAGAAATTGAACACTTAAATGGTCGTCGCCGTGGTCAGGAAAAGTTTTCTGCACGTACTCTGGATATTGACTTACTATTATACGATCAGGATATTATTGATAATAATGGCGTCAGCGTCCCAAGAGATGAAATTGAAAAATACGCATTTGTACTCTCTCCCCTGGCTGATTTAGCACCTGATTTAATTCATCCTCAAACCAGACAAACCATGTCTGAAATGTGGCTGCAGCTAAAAAAGAAAGATAATGCAGGTGCTCTGGAAAAAATTAATTTTGACTGGTAACGGCATAGGCTCACATGCAGCAGCTTACACTGCAGGTTAAAGACTTAATAGCGCTTTCGTCTCATTTATTTTTTCATGCGCCTTTTCTAACACTTTAATGCTTAATTTTGGTGTCAGTTTACCCAATGCTAATTTATGAAATGCCGGAGTCTGATCAATAATAGGCACATCTCTTTGCTTAGGTGAACCAATGTAACTATGCAAATGTGCCATATTAATAATATCAATTAAATCCGGTTGCTCCTTAGCATTATGCATCCAGTTTTCTGTTTCTTCCGTAACTTTGATAAAGTCTTCAGAAAAATCCCAACGTCTTAAAATTGAGCTGCCTACCTGAGCATGCATTTTATCAATAATTTTATCCAGATGTTTTTCGCTACCCATAATCAGTGGATGATCGATAGCTTTATTCAATATGGCCACATTCCCAATATCATGAATTAAACCAGCCAACATAGCGTGCTCTGCATTAAAGCCTGGAGTCACTTTGGTCAGAACATAACAAATTGCTGCAATCTCAATGCTGTGTTCCCAAAGCTTTTTCATACGCTTTTCCAACATTTTATTGGGTGTTTGAAACAATTCTTTTAAAGTAAAGGCTGTCACCAGCTGGGTTGTTACTTTAGTTCCTAAACCAACAACTGCTGTTTTACAATCCTCAGCCTTTTTATGCCTCTGATACATAGCACTATTTGCAGCTTTAATAATTTTTGCCGCAATAGCAGGATCAGCCATAATCACTTTAGAAATATCACTGGCGCTAGAATTTTCATCCGCAATTATTTCACGAATTCGAGTCGCAACATGAGGTAAACTGGGCAATATGAAGTTACCCTGTTGTAATTCCAGGATCAGTTCATAGAGAATACGATCTTCTTCGTGTTCATCATCCAATACAGTTTCATTAAGGCTAAATGAAGAAGTAATTTCTGATTGTTCGATAGCAGTATTAAGAGAATCTTCCTTCAATACTAAAATTTTACAGACTGAACTGGTAGTCACATGGTAACGACTGGGCCTTAATTGCGCCACTGGGTTTTTAGCACGTTCCGTGTTGGCATCCATTGTAATAATAGAGCCATCAAAAGCACGAAGTTTAAGAGAGCCTTCAAACAGAAGGTATTTATTCGGTGATTTAGAATCTAACTCAATAATAGTTTTGCCTGAACCCACTTGAACAACCTGAGCATTGACAGCAATATAATCAAGCTGCTTATCTGTAAAAGACTGAAAAGGAGTAAAAAACTTCAGGCTCTCAATATCAATAACTTCTGTTTCCATATTAATTAACTTTCAATATCCTAAATAAAAAAGAATTATCAGATAGCTCTAATGTACCTAAGAATAGCATAGCTTCGGCGAATATACTCGCTCAAAAAGAATGATTTTCCTTATAAACTGGCTTTTTTCAACGATAAACCTTTCATGCTCATTAATTTGTTCTATATTAAATAGAACAAATAGTGATTAATGGTCAATAACAAATGAACTTACAAACAGACATTAGACAACCTGCTGTAGCCGGCAGCTTTTACCCCGGCGATAGTACCGCACTGGATTCAGCAATACATGGCTATCTGAACAATTGTGATGTTGAGGCAACGGGTAAGCAGCCATTAGCGCTGATTGTCCCTCATGCCGGGTATATTTATTCTGCCCCCATTGCAGCCAGTGCTTATATTCAATTAATCCCTTTTGCTGAACAAATATCAAGAGTGGTTTTATTAGGACCTTCACATCAGATACCATTAAATGGTATTGCCAGCAGCTCCCTTAATGCATTTGATACGCCACTAGGGACAATCCCTTTGGATAGAAAAACAATAGAACAATTAAATTATCTGCCCTTTGTACAGTCATATGATGAAGCACATCGTTATGAACACAGTCTTGAAGTACAATTGCCTTTCCTGCAAAAAATACTACCTGAATTTACTTTAGTCCCTCTGGTTATTGGACAAACCGATGATCAACAAGTGAGTGATTTAATTGAAAGTCTACAGCTGGATCAACATACCTTAGTGATAATAAGTTCCGATTTAAGTCATTACCTGGACTATGACAGTGCGAAAGCATGTGATTTATCAACTTGCAAAGCAATAGAGGAATTGAAGCCTCAAAATATTCATTATGAACAGGCCTGTGGACGTTCAGGCGTGGCAGGCATGCTGCTCAGTGCAAAAAAACATCAGTTACACGTGCAAACCCTGGATTTACGTAATTCTGGTGATACCGCTGGCACTAAAGATCGTGTGGTTGGTTATGGTGCATGGTCTTTTTTTCGATAGGCAACAAAATCAGGTATTGATCATGAACTCACAAGAAGTGTACTCAAAAGAAGATCAGCAAACACTGCACACAATTGCCCGACAATCTATTCAAACAGGACTGGAACAACAGCACCCATTAGTGATCACGCTGGCGGATTATGCTGAGCTGCTGCAGCAAAAACGAGCCACTTTCGTCACTCTTAATATCAACCAGCAATTACGCGGCTGTATCGGCACATTAAGCCCGTATCGAGCGCTGGTTGATGATAATGCTTATGCGGCGGCATTTTCTGATCCTCGATTTCCAGCACTGAGTCAGGCAGAATTTACACAACTTGACTATCATCTATCAATATTAAGTGAAACTGAGCCTATGACATTTAATTCTGAAGCAGATTTATTGACACAAATCCGCCCGGGCATTGATGGCTTAATTCTATCCGATAATAATCAACAGGGTACTTTTCTACCATCCGTCTGGGGACAATTACCCACAGCACAGGAATTCCTGCAGCATCTTAAACGTAAAGCAGGTTTACCCATGGATTATTGGAGTAACAGCCTGCAAGTCAGTCGTTATACCGTCGAAAGCTTTTAACCCTGTTTCTTAACCCTGTTTCTTAACCCTGTTTCTTAACCCTG
>JAHXIM010000186.1:6437-12339 GCA_025655635.1 gamma proteobacterium symbiont of Lucinoma myriamae
GGAGTAACAGCCTGCAAGTCAGTCGTTATACCGTCGAAAGCTTTTAACCCTGTTTCTTAACCCTGTTTCTTAACCCTGTTTCTTAACCCTGCTCCATCACACCATCCATTTCAACACCGGCATCCTTAGGTAATGATGCCACACCAATAGCGGCCCTGGCTGGATAAGGCTGAGTAAAATAGCGTGCCATCACTTCATTGACCAGTGGAAAATGACTGAGGTCAGTTAAAAAGATATTTAATTTTACTATATCATTCAAATTACCGCCCGCCGCCTGAGCCACAGCCGTTAGATTATCAAATACGCGAACAATTTGAGCTTCCATATCACCATCTACCATTTCCATAGTTTCTGGAATCAATGGGATCTGCCCGGACAGATAAACCGTATTAGCCACTTTAACAGCCTGGGAATAAGTGCCGATTGCCTGTGGTGCTTTATCTGTTGCAATAATTTCTCTAGTCATAACTTCTCTTTGGTATAGGTTGTTAAGTTGATATATTTGCAGCTTGTAAGCTTATTAACTTACAAACATTTCCTCTCACAAATACAATGAACGTCCGCCATCAACTGCGATAATTTGTCCGCTAATATAGTCGGCATTACTGGCTAAAAATAACACGGTTTTAGCAATGTCTTCAGGCGAGCCTTTGCGCTTTAAATAGGTTCTCGACACAATACGCTGTTTGGTTAAATCATCCATTTCCTGAGCCGGCCACATGATAGCACCCGGCGCGACACCGTTGACTCGAATTTTGGGGCCCAGTTCAAAGGCTAAGGTTTTGACCAGCATAGCCAGACCTGCTTTAGCCATATTGTAAACACTATGTCCTTCCATCGGTCTTTGTGCATGAATATCAACAATATTAATAATACAGCCGTTTTGTTTTTCAAGATGAGGAGCTGCGGCTTGAGATAAAAAGAACGGGGCTTTCATATTACTGCCGATTAAATCATCCCAGTCATTCTCTGTTACTGTACCCACCGGTGTGGGATAAAAACTTGAGGCATTGTTTATCAGTATATCCAGCCGCCCCCATTGCTCAATACTTTTAGTAATAATACCTTTTAGTTTAACGGTATCCAACAACTCAGCCTGAATAAGAATCACTGAGTTGCACCGTTTGTCATTGAGTTCTGTCTGTAATTCGAGTGCACTTTGTCGAGAATGACGATAATGTAATATCAGATTAGCACCTGCCGCATGTAACAAACGTGCAGTCATTGCACCTACTCTTTGTGCACCACCGGTGATCAAAGCTACTTTATCCGTCAGATCATTTTTTAGCATTTCATCAATTGTTTGCATAAACTCTATTTCCGTTAAGCCTTTTCTAATAAATCTTCTTCTGTTAAAGAATTTTAATCACTATTCAGAATTAACTTCTTTATTTCATATGTAGATGTTAGAAGATAAGTCTAGCATAATATAGGCTCTCTGGATAAATACCCATTATCACTTACTATTATTAATTTAAAATCTTTATGCAAAAACCAACAAATCCTAAACAAGCAAAAAATTCTTTCCCTGAGCCGTCAGCCGCAGTTAAAGCACATAGTGATCAGTTAAAGCAATTAATACAAGATGCTATCAAAGCACAAGATGGCAAGATCACATTTGCTGACTATATGAATAAGGCTCTCTATGCACCGGGGCTGGGTTATTATAGTGCAGGATTAAAAAAGTTTGGCAAACAGGGCGATTTTATTACTGCACCGGAAATATCCCCGCTATTTTCTCAATGTCTGGCTTTGCAGTGTATTCATATTATGCAGCAAAGCAATCAACAGGTGCTGTTGGAAGTTGGTGCGGGTTCGGGGATTATGGCCATTGAGCTGGTTCTTGAGTTAGAAAAACAGGCAAAACTTCCTGAACAATACCTTATTCTAGAATTAAGTGCTGAACTTCGTGATCGTCAGCAGCAAGCAATTAAAGCCCGCTTACCCCATCTATATGAGCGTTTTATGTGGCTCGATTGCCTGCCGGAAAAACCCTTTTCGGGTATTGTGATCGGCAATGAGTTATTAGATGCCATGCCGGTACATATGCTCAATTTGGAAGGGGATAGAATATATGAGCGCTATGTTGCTCTTGATGACAATAATAATTTTATCTGGCAGGATGACAGTCCGGAGAATCCACGCTTACAGAAAATAGCGGAAAATATCCGTGCCGTGCAGCAGCCTTTGGCACACCTTAATGATAAACCAGATCAGTCTTATATTACCGAGGTGAATCTACAGGCAATTGACTGGATAAAGAGTATTGCTGATATTTTAACTGCCGGTGCCATTCTATTAGTGGATTATGGCTATACAGCACAGGAATATTATCATCCCCAACGTTCAATGGGCACTCTTATGTGTCATTATCAGCATCATCGTCATGATGATCCTTTTTATCTCCCTGGTCTGCAGGACATCACTGCTCATGTTGATTTCAGCAGTATTGCCCATGCAGCCCATGACTGCGGTCTAACTGTCTGCGGCTTTACCACTCAGGCACATTTTTTAATGGCTGGCGGTCTGGTTGAGTTAACCAAAGATCTGGATCCTGATGACATTATTCACTTTAGTGAAGTCGCACGTCAAATAAAAATGCTCACTTTACCAGAAGAAATGGGTGAGTTATTTAAAGTCATTTTACTTGCTAAGGACAAAACGCTATCATTACCTGCATTTGAGTTGCAAAACTTTCAGAGTCGTTTGTAACTGCTTGTAACATAGGGAACGACTGACATTGAACTAATGTCTTAGGAAAAACATGGATTTTATTCAGATCATTATTTTAGCACTGGTACAGGGGCTTACTGAGTTCTTGCCTATTTCCAGTTCTGCACATTTAATTCTTGTTCCACAACTATTTGGTTGGACTGATCAGGGGTTAGCCTTTGATGTTGCCACACATTTTGGCACACTGATAGCTGTCCTGTGGTATTTTCGTCACGATCTGCAGCCATTATTTATAGACTGGAGCAAATCGATTCAATTAAGACAAAATACCGGCGACAGCATGTTAGCCTGGGGTGTTATTTTAGGCACGATTCCCGCTGGAATTATTGGTTTTTTAATTAATGGTTTTTCTGAACAGCTGCGCAATCCTCTCATTATAGCCTGCACCACTATTATTTTTGGCTTACTCCTCTGGTATGCCGATGCCAGAGTACAAAAAAGCATTGCAAACAAAACAGTACTAAAAACTGAACATCAACTTAATCTAAAAATGATTTTATTTATTGGCTGCGCCCAGGCGATAGCACTAATCCCAGGAACATCCCGCTCTGGAATTACTATTACAGCCGCATTATTGCTGGGTATGAGTCGCACCGCTTCAGCTCGATTTTCTTTTTTATTATCCATCCCGCTGATTTTAGCTGCCAGTTTAATGAAGACTATCGAACTTAGCAATTCAGCAAACCATATCCCCTGGCTGGATATTATTTTAGGCGTCTGCCTATCTGCTGTCAGTGCCTATTTCTGTATCCATTATTTTATTAAATTATTAGATACTGCCGGTATGATGCCTTTTATCATTTATCGCTTATTTCTTGGTATTGTTTTATTTTTACTCTTTTTTTAAGAAACAATAACATCCTATTGAATAATTAAATTATGCATTATAGAAAATTATGGCTCACTATCGGAATCGTCTACATTGGCTTTATTCTCGCCGCTTCCTTATTAAAAGCACCCGATGTTAATGTCATTATCAGCCATACCGATAAAGCCGTTCATTTTCTTAGCTATTTTATTCTGGTTGGATGGTTTGTGCAGTTATACCCAAAATTGAGCAGCCGGATAAGCATTTTAATTAGTGCTATTGCTCTTGGAATGTTAATTGAATATCTGCAGGGAATGATAAGCTATCGAAGTTTTGACTTTGCTGATGAAGTTGCAAATTCTATTGGTGCGCTTAGTGCCTTTATTTTAGCCCGAACTCCTTTTGATTCCTTATTAGCAACGTTTGATCACTGGTTTTATCAACTCAAAACCAACTAATTATTGATATTAGTTCTTCTTGTCAGTGTAATTTCTTCTAAAGAATACTTTTTTGGATAACCTCTGCTATGCTTAGGGTATACCCTATAGATTAAAAGTTTTGTTTTTTTTAATCTAAGCAAAGAGTAGGTCGTGTTAATGTTATGACTGAACAACATTTTTCCAGTATTAGACAATTTTTTAAATACTTTATTCCAATAATTCTTATTGCTGGATTAGTTTCTGCATCCCATGTTTACCAATCTTATCTCTCAGAAAAAAAATACTCACTGTCAGTAATCAAGAAGTATTAGAACAAGTTCGTCAGATAACGACATCACTGTTCCAGCAAAAAATATCTGATCTCATGTTTCTCAGTAAAGGAGAATCGTTTAAAAAATATTTTCATGATAACTCAAAAGTAAACTGGATTTATCTGGCCAGAGAGTTTGAAACATTCTCACGTTATAAAAAAATTTATAACCAAATTCGTTTTATTGATGAACAGGGTAAAGAAAAAATACGAGTAGATTATAATGATGGTGTACCCGCAATATTACCCCGTTCTAAATTGCAGAATAAATCCTCACGATATTATTTTAAAAAATCAATCAAACTTAACAACTATGAAGTTTATGTTTCTCCTTTAGATTTAAATATAGAAAATGATCTCGTTGAAATACCTTATAACCCCATGATTCGCTTTGCTACACCTATTTTTGATGGCTATGGAAAGAAAAGAGGGATTCTCGTACTTAATTATTCAGCCAATGAGTTATTAAACAAGCTTAGGGATATACTTAGCTTCGGCAAGGGAGAGGCGATGATGTTAAACAATCAAGGTTATTGGCTTATTTCTGAGCACATCGATAAACAATGGGGCTTTATGCTTGATAAACCTGATGAACGATTCGCAACTAGTTATCCGGATCAATGGCAGGAAATCTCCAGAAATAAAAAGGGCGAGTTTAAAAGCATGCTGAAAACATTTATTTACACCACTGCCTATCCATTAAAAGACGCTCTGGAATTTACTCAGCATCAATCTGAATTTCTTCATGGACATGAACTCAGCCCAAGAATTCCCTTACCAAAGGGACATAAAGCCGATGACTATTACTGGAAATTATTGTTTGTAATGGACGCTGCCACTTTTCAATTTATTTATAATGAAAGACTTAAACATTTCTTTTCTCTGCTGTTGCTATTATCATTAGCATCAGTCTTAATCACCTTACTTTTTGTCCGGCTGGCAAAACACGACCACTTAATATCACAAAAATTAAAAAAATTAGCAACGACTGATTATTTGACCGGCGCTTATAGCAGAGGAGAACTGTTTAACATTGGGCACACTGAATTTTCACGTGTTAAGCGCTATAATCGGGATTTATCTGTGATAATGATCGATGCTGACTATTTTAAAGAAATTAACGATAACTATGGACATCATGCCGGAGACATAGCCTTAAAAGAGTTAGCAAAAATCACTCAAAATAATATCCGGGAACAAGATTCTTTGGGGCGTTTTGGCGGTGAAGAATTTGTTATTCTAATGCCTGAAGAAACCAGTAACGGCGCAATTGAGTTAGCACAACGCATTAGAAAAAACATAGAAAACAATCATATATCCTATGATAACCAATTTTTTCAATTCACTATTAGTATCGGTATCAGCGTATACAAAAACACCGACAAGCGTTTAGAAGATATCATTCAAAGAGCAGACAAAGCCTTATATCAGGCGAAGGAACAGGGTAGAAACAAAGTTGTATTATATGAGTAAACAGAGAATACAATCAGCTAGTCAAAAGTACTGTTTTTTCTATCTATTATTACTTAGTCGATCCTGAAAAAAGATAATCATCATGAATCGATAGATTATCGTACAACATTAATTGTAATTTTATTGTTCCTGATCAAA
>JAHXIM010000356.1 GCA_025655635.1 gamma proteobacterium symbiont of Lucinoma myriamae
TCTGCACTTATTATAACATTTCTGGTCGATCTGGTCACTCAAAAATAGGGATAATTCCTTACATTTCAAATAGATAATATTTTTTTCAGGGCTGACTAAGTACGTAAAGACCATCTGGTAATATTCCTCTTGTCCAACAAAATAATAATAAAAAACTAAACTACATGACGTTCAACTTAACGTTGAAGCATTAATATTAGTCATTCTTATTCACAATTACTACAGATATGGATAGACATATTTTCTATGACACCCAATACCGACACATTAACTTTATTCCTGCTGTTGGAGTATTTCTACAGGCATGCTTAAAATGCCATGCTCATTAAGTTGGCTTAAAACGAAAGCCAATCCGATACAGGCAACTCATTAACAGATCAATTGAAAATTTCTCAATTTTTCCATTTTTCAAATCACTCACACGAGGTTGAGTTAAACCCAGGTGTTCGGCCGCTTGTTTTTGCTGCCAGCCCTTGTCATCAATAATATCACGTAAAACAATCATTAAATCGGAACGAGTTTGTAACTCAGATGCCTCTGCTTTATTGTCTGTTACGGCATCAAATATATTGTCATATGCGACCGTAGCCATTTTATTTCCTCAATTAGTATAAAAGAACCTTACGATAATATCGTACAATTTTCAATAATTAAAAGTATTTTGCCTGTTAATCATGAAATTCAAGCAAAAAAAAGCCGCTTACATTGCTGTTAAGCGGCTTTTCTATTGTAAAAAATTAAACTAAATGACGTTCAACTTAGCGTTGAGCCATCAAAATTAATCATTCTTAATCACAATTTTAGGGAACTTATTGCTATAGTCACGAGCTTTAAGTGCTAATTTAGCACCCACTTTACGTGCGATATCAATATACAGTTCAGTAATACGGCTATCAGGTTCAGAAAACACGGTTGGTTTACCTTCATCTGCTAACTGACGAATACTCATATCCAGCGGTAATGCGCCTAATAAATCGACATTTTCTTCATCAGACATGCGCTGACCGCCGCCTTCACCAAAGATGCGCTCTTCGTGACCACAATTACTGCAGATATGAGTAGACATATTTTCTACTACACCCAGTACCGGCACATTGACTTTTTCAAACATCTTGAGACCCTTACGGGCATCTAATAAGGCAATATCCTGAGGAGTGGTGACAATAACAGCACCACTGACTGGAATTTTTTGTGCCAGTGTTAGCTGCACATCACCGGTGCCAGGCGGCAGATCCACAACCAGATAATCTACATCTTTCCAGCGTGTATCTTTAAATAATTGCTCCAGCGCCTGAGTGACCATTGGGCCACGCCAGATCATTGGCGTATCATCATCGACTAAAAAACCAATTGACATGGTTTGAATACCATAATTCAACATCGGCTCTAAAGACTGACCATCTGCTGATTCCGGCTTGCCTGATATGCCTAACATTCTGGGCATACTTGGGCCATAAATATCAGCATCAAGTACACCAACTCGTGCACCTTCTGCCGCCAGAGCTAAAGCAATGTTAACAGTCGTGGTTGATTTACCAACTCCACCCTTACCAGAAGCAACTGCAACGATATTTTTAACACCCTGAATCGGCTGCACCCCTTTTTGTACGGCGTGTACCACAATCTTACTGCTGAGATTGATGACGACATCATCAATACCATCAACTTGTTTGAGCAGCTCAGTTAATTTGTCAGTGAGTTCCTGCTGATATCCTTTATGAGGGAAACCTAATTCAATATCAACGATTGCTTTAGAACCATCTACCTGCGTGTCTTTTACGCAATGAGCAGATGCTAGATCGCTCTCTAAATACGGATCGATAAATTCTTTTAATTTTTCGTTTACTTGTTCTGCAGTTGCCATGTTTAAAAACTCCAGCTATATTTTTGCTAAATAAATTAATTCTTGAGTAAATTAGTCGACTATTATACAGTTTTCATTATAATACACAAATAGACTCAACAATGAATCCCAAAAAATGAATTCATAATCAGATAAAAACTATTATAAATGTGTTCTTTTCATAGTAAGGTGTTAAATCAAGCATTGAAGCCTGCTGAACTTGAGAAAGAACCCATAAAATTGTTAAGATACCCCGTTTACTTTTAACTTAATCCGCAGGCAGTTCAAGTCATGGAAACACAAGCAAACTCTGGTAGCACAAGCAACTCAAAAAATAGAAAAATCCTGGTTACCAGTGCATTACCCTATGCCAATGGTTCAATCCATTTGGGGCATCTTGTTGAATACATTCAGACAGACATATGGGTACGTTTTCAAAAAATGCAAGGTCATGAATGCTACTATGTCTGTGCAGATGATGCTCACGGCACACCGATTATGCTGCGCGCTCAGTCTGAAGGAATTACTCCAGAGCAACTCATTAGTGACACCAGCGATGAACATCAGGCTGATTTTAAAGATTTTGCCGTCAACTTTGATAATTTTCACAGCACTCACTCGCCTGAAAACCGTTTTTTTGCCGAAACTATTTATAACCGTCTTAATAATGCCGGTCATATCAGCAAGCGAACCATTTCACAGGCTTATGATCCTGAAAAAGAAATGTTTTTACCCGATCGTTTTATTAAAGGTGAGTGTCCAAAATGCGGTGCAGAAGATCAATACGGTGATAATTGTGAAGCCTGTGGAGCCACTTATAGTACGACTGAACTAAAAAATGCTGTTTCTGTCGTTTCCGGTGCTAAGCCTATTGAAAAAGATTCCGAACACTATTTTTTCAAACTACCTGATTTTGAGTCCATGCTTAAAGAGTGGACTGCTTCAGGGCACTTGCAGGATGAAGTCAGTAACAAACTGCAAGAGTGGTTTGAGGCAGGCCTGCAGGAATGGGATATTTCCCGTGATGCACCCTATTTTGGTTTCGAAATTCCCAATGCACCAGGCAAATACTTTTATGTCTGGCTCGATGCCCCTATTGGTTATATCGCTAGTTTTAAAAATCTTTGTGATAAGAAAGGTATTGATTTTGATAGCTTTTGGGAGGCTGATAGCAATACCGAGTTATATCATTTCATTGGTAAGGATATTATTTACTTTCATGGTTTATTCTGGCCTGCAATATTACATGGTTCTGGTTTTAGAACACCCACTGCTATTTTCTCACACGGTTTTTTAACGGTTGACGGCAAAAAAATGTCTAAGTCTCGGGGTACATTTATTAAGGCACGTACCTACCTCAATGAACTCAATCCGGAATATCTGCGTTATTATTTCTCTGCCAAGTTAGGCAGCGGCGTCACTGATTTAGATTTAAATCTTGAAGACTTCCGTCTGCGCGTTAACTCTGATCTGGTAGGTAAAGTGGTTAATATCGCCAGTCGCTGTGCAGGCTTTGTGAAAAAGAAATTTAATTCAACCTTATCTGACAACATTAGCGAACCTGAATTATTTGCTCAATTTGCTGATGCATCAGAGTCAATTGCCGGGCATTACGAAAAGCGTGAATTCAGCAAAGCCATTCGTGAAATCATGGCTCTGGCTGATCTAGCCAATCAATACATTGATGAAAAGAAACCCTGGCAGGCCATTAAAGAAGAAGGCCGTGAACAGGAAGTTCATGATGTCTGCAGTATGGGACTTAATTTATTCCGCCAGTTAATGATTTATCTCAGCCCGGCGTTACCTGTTATGGCTGAAAAGACCTGTGACTTTTTAAATATCGACGCCATGCAGTGGAGTGATGCACAAACCCCGTTAACCGGGCATGAAATTAAAAAATTCAAACCACTGATGATGCGCGTTGAAGAAGACAAAGTTCAGGCGGTCATCGATGCCTCTAAAGAAGAGCTACAGACAGCTGAGAAAAAAGAAACAGCCAAAAAACAGGAAACCCCTGAAGAAAAAACAGCACCAATAGCCAGTGAAAGTGATCCATCACACATACAGGCAGATCCCATTAGCGATACGATCAGCTTTGACGATTTTGCTAAAATTGACCTGCGTATTGCTAAAATCATTAAGGCAGAGCATGTCGAAAAGGCTGATAAGCTTCTGCAATTGACTCTGGATTTGGGCGGCGAAACCCGCAATGTCTTTGCCGGCATCAAATCGGCCTATGCGCCGGAAGATTTAGAAGGTAAACTTACTGTTATGGTGGCTAATTTAGCCCCTCGAAAGATGCGTTTTGGTGTTTCCGAGGGCATGGTTTTGGCAGCGGGCCCTGGTGGTGAAGATTTATGGATACTCAATCCCGAAGGTGATCAGAGCAATGGCGCTCAACCCGGGATGAAAGTGAAGTAAAATATAATATGCCCACAGTAATAAGGATTGGTCCTTTTCGTTTCTTCTTTTATAGTAACGAAAATGGTGAACCGGCACACATTCATATCCAAAGGGAACGAATGTTAGCAAAATTTTGGTTAAAGCCTGTAGCCTTAGCCAGCTCAACAAGATTCTCTTCCAAAGAGTTGAGAAAACTTGAGTCATTAGTTATTGAGCATAGAGAAAATTTTTTGGAGGCCTGAAATGAGCACCTTGGCAGTTGAGTTACACCCACAAGCACAAACGTTATCATGCACAGAAGAAAGTATTATTGTTGAATTAGTTGACGGACGAATTATTTCCGCACCTTTAGTCTGGTTTCCCAGACTTTCTCAGGCAACTAAAAAACAGCTTGAGAACTGGGAATTATTAGGTGATGGTGAGGGGATTCATTGGCCAGAAATAGATGAAGATCTTAGTGTTTTGGGTTTACTTACGGGTACTCATTAAAATCTTTTTAACAACATACAAACTTATTAACATATCAACCTAATAACTTAACAACATACGACTATTATTATATGGGCGAATATTTTTTACTATTAATTTCCACTATCCTGGTGAACAACTTTGTTCTGGTTAAATTCCTGGGGCTATGTCCCTTTATGGGATCATCAAGAAAGTTGGAAGTGGCTACCGGCATGGCTCTGGCGACAACGTTTGTGCTGACCCTGTCTTCTGCATCAAGCTATCTGGTCAATCACTATATACTGCTACCGCTGGGAATTGAATACCTCAGAACCATTGCCTTTATTCTGGTCATTGCTGCCGTCGTCAACTTCACCGAAATGGTGGTTCATAAAACCAGCCCTATGCTCTATCAGGTGCTGGGTATGTTTTTACCACTGATCACCACTAACTGTGCTGTACTGGGTGTTGCACTACTGAATGTACAAACCGGCTACGGTTTCTTTGAATCCATTTTATTCGGCTTTGGTGCCGCCATTGGTTTTTCTCTTGTAATGGTATTATTTGCATCTATTCGTGAGCGCCTTGCTGCTGCCGATGTACCAGAGATTTTTCAGGGGGCTCCTATTGGCTTAATTACCGCTGGTCTGATGTCAATTGCATTTTTAGGGTTTGCCGGTCTGGATAAGGGGTTAAATTAATGCTCTCTGGTATCCTGGCATTTATTGCTCTGGCTTCTTTCTTTGGCCTTGTTTTAGGACTTGCTTCTGTTTTATTTAAGGTAGAATCCAGTCCTGTTGTTGATAAAATTGATGCCCTGCTGCCGCAAACTCAGTGTGGACAATGCTCTTTTGCCGGTTGTCATCCTTATGCTGAAGCCATTGCTGCAGGTGAAGCACCGATTAACCTCTGTCCTCCAGGTGGTGACAATTTAATACAATCACTGGCTGATCTGCTTGATGTTGAAGTACTGCAGATGGATGCCGATGAAGATGCCAATCAGGGACCAACGGTTGCTGTTATTATAGAAGACACCTGTATCGGCTGCACCCTGTGTATTCAGGCCTGTCCGGTTGATGCTATTTTGGGCGCTGCCAAACAAATGCATACTGTTATCGAAAGTGAATGCACAGGCTGTGAGCTGTGTTTAGCACCCTGCCCGGTGGATTGCATTGAAATGATCCCGGTCAAGCAAACGGTTAAAAACTGGCGCTGGCCGGCACCACAATATAATGCCAATAATCAAGCCGCTGAAACTATTTTCACCACACTTGATCATGTTCTGGCGGAGAATGCCAAACCATGAAGCAGAGCATTAAAAAGAATCAAACACAGCAATCCCTGGCCGATTCAATTAAAGCCGGTTTGTACAAATTATGGTCATTCCCCGGTGGTATAAAACTACCGGGCAATAAGTCCCAGTCAAATCATCAGCCCATTACCAGCGCAAAAACAGCCCGACAGTTAGTGATTCCTTTAAATCAACATATAGGTCAGGCGGCAGAACCCGTCGTTCAGGTGGGCGATAAAGTATTGAAAGGGCAAGTTCTTGGTCATGCCCATGGGATTATCAGTGCTCCGGTACATGCCTCTGGCTCCGGCATTGTCACTGCCATTGAAGAACGCCCGATTCCTCACCCCTCCGGTCTTAGTGCATTATGTGTCGTGATTGATACTGATGATTATGAGCAATGTGTAGAATACACACCGCTGATCAGAGAAAATAAAGTCAGTGAAGCTCAAGCCGGTGAAACCAGAGAGAACTCAGCAGATGAGCAAAGCATCACTGCTCTGAGTAATGAACAAATTAATTCACAAATTGCCGATGCCGGTATTGTCGGATTAGGCGGCGCACTATTTCCTGCTGCGGCAAAGCTGCATACTGCGGAAAAAATGCATACTGATACACTCATTATTAATGCAGCAGAATGTGAGCCTTATATTACCTGTGATGATGTATTAATGCGTTATCGCCCGGAAGAAGTCATTCTGGGTATCTTATTAATTAAAAAAGTAGTCGGTGCTAAGAAATGTCTGATCGGCATTGAAGATAATAAACCAGAAGCTTACGAGGCATTATTAAGTGCTATCAGTGGCTATACTCATGCTCATAAGACAGCTCAGACAGAACCTCAGATTGAAATTATTCCAGTACCGGCTCGTTATCCTGCCGGTGGTGAAAAACAGTTAATTCAGGTACTTACCGGTAAAGAAGTCCCTTCTCGCGGCTTACCCATGGACATTGGCATTATCTGCCACAATGTGGCCACCGCAGCAGCAGTCTATCAGGCGGTGTATCGTGGTGAACCACTAATTTCCAGAATTGTGACTATTACCGGTGGTGCCGTTAAAGTACCGCAAAATATGGAAGTGCCTATAGGCACACCCATTCGTGATGTACTCACTCAGGCGGGTCTCAATGAAGAGAAAATAGAAAAAGTCATTATGGGCGGACCAATGATGGGCTTTGCTCTGCCGTCAATTGATATTCCCGTGACCAAGGCTACCAACTGTCTGCTGATTAGTGAAAAAGATGAGTTGACTACTCCGCCGCCTGCTATGCCCTGCATCCGTTGTGCTCGTTGTTCAGACAGTTGTCCCATGTCTTTATTACCACAACAAATGTATTTGTATGCAAAATCCCGTGAGCTGGATAAGCTGCAGGAATATAATCTTTTTGACTGTATTGAATGCGGCTGCTGCTCTTATGCCTGCCCCAGTAATATCCCGCTGGTTCAGTATTATCGTTATGCCAAAAATGAAATTAACAATAAGACTCAGGAGCGCAATAAAGCCGATCTCGCGCGTAAACGTCATGAGTTCCGTGAAGAACGACTGGAAAAGGCAAAATTAGCCAAAGCCGAAGCGGCACGTCTGCGCAAAGAAAAACTGGCGAAGAAAAAAGCCCTGGATGCAGAAAAAGCGAAGCAGGAAGAAGCTAAAGAAGCCTCCTCTGATGATAAAAGTGATAGCACAGCCAGTGAAAAATCTGCTGCTAATACTACTGCTGCTAATAGTGCCGATCTGATCCAGGAAGCAATAGCTCGCGCCAAAATCAAAAAAGCACAGCAGCAATCACAAAGAAAAAATACTGAAAACCTCACCGAGGATCAGCAAAATCAAATTGACGAAGCTAATGAACGACGCAGCAAAAATAGTCAAATTGAGTAAGGATCGTGAACGATCCTCAATACCATAGGAATCAATAACAGCATTATGTTTTTAGCCCAGAGTTCACCTTATTTAAAACCAGACCTGAACGTATCAAAAATGATGCGTGTAGTCACTCTATTAATGGTGCCCGGCATATTAACAGCCACCTATGTCTTTGGTTATGGCGTTTTAGTCAATATCTTGCTGGCTATTGTGTTTGCCCTGTCGTTTGAAGCCATTATTCTTTATCTGAGAAAGCGTCCCGTTAGAGTCTATATCAATGATAATAGTGCACTGCTCACTGCGGTCATTATTGGCGTTGCACTACCCCCTCTGGCGCCCTGGTGGCTCACTTTTGTTGGTGTTTTTTTTGCTATTGTCGTTGCTAAACAGCTGTATGGCGGAATTGGTTATAATACCTTCAATCCGGCCATGGTAGCCTATGCCATTTTGCTGGTATCCTTTCCCGCACAAATGACCACCTATTGGCAAACACCGGTAATGCTGCTCTCTCATGTGGACGGACAGACATTAAGTTTATTAGAAACAGTCCAGTTTCAATTATTTTCTCAGCTTCCTGCTAATGTAACAATGGATGCACTCACCTTTGCATCACCGCTGAGCATTGTGCGTACTTCCGTATTAAGCGGTGCCGCCACAATTGGTGAGATTGATGCTCAGGGCAATGCCTTTGGTGTATTTGGCGGTATCGGTACAGAATGGGTTAATCTGGCCTTTTTAGCCGGCGGATTATTCATGCTGCGTAAAGGTCTGATCAGCTGGCATATCCCTATTTCTTTACTTGCCATGCTGGGATTTTTATCTCTATTATTCGGCAGTTTTGAGCTGGACAGCAACCCGTCACCACTGTTCCACCTGTTTTCCGGTGCCACCATGCTGGGAGCTTTTTTTATTGCCACCGATCCGGTCACTGCTGCTACCACACCCAGAGGCCGTATTTTTTACGGCGCTGGAATTGGTGCCTTAATTTACATCATTCGCACCTGGGGCGGCTATCCTGATGCTATTGCTTTTTCTGTGTTGCTGATGAATATGTGTGTGCCCCTGCTTGACTATTATACCCAGCCTCGTGTCTACGGACACAAAGCTGATAATGATGATCAGGAGCAGCCATGAAGGCATCACTATTACGCAACATGTTAATTAGTGCTGCATTGCTGGCGACTTTTGGCGGTTTGGGTACTGCGCTGGTCATGTTCACATTTGAGGCCACAAAAGATAAAATTGAGGCCAGTGAAAAAGCCAATCTGCTGCGCAATTTGAACAATATTATTCCACCCGATAGTCATAGCAACAATCTGCTGGACAACCAGCTTCTGGTACCTGCCAGCTCTAAATTAGGCCAAACAAAAGCCACAACCGTTTATCAAGCCTGGCAAGGTGAAACCCCTGTGGCTATTGCTTTTCCTATTATCAGCAATGAAGGTTATAGTGGTGAAATCAAACTGCTTATTGCGATTAAAGCCAATGGCCATATTTTCGGTGTTCGGGTAATCAGTCATAAAGAAACACCCGGCCTGGGCGATAAAATAGAAATTGCTAAAGATGACTGGATTTTAGGTTTTAATGACAAACACTTGATCGAGTCAATGACAGCCCCCTGGAAAGTTAAAAAAGACGGCGGTAGTTTCGATCAATTTACCGGAGCCACTATTACTCCACGCGCTATCGTTAATGCTGTTTTTAAAGCACTGGATTATTACAATCATAATCACAACAAACTATTTCTTGATCAGGCCAAATACGATGAATTGTACGGCACGACTGATAAGCTGAGAAAACCTTATGGCAAACACTGAAACCCAAACAGACACTCAAATAGAAGATGAGTCAAAACTATCGTTAATTGAAGAATATGCACCCATTGCCAAAGATGGTTTGTGGACTAATAATGCCGTTTTTGCACAAATGCTGGGGCTATGTCCTTTACTGGCTGTGTCAAACTCTGTGGTCAATGCTCTGGGCTTAGGTATTGCCACCATCATGGTCATGATCCTGTCTAATGTGTCAGTCTCATTAATTCGCAATATCGTGCGTCCTGAAATTCGTCTGCCGGTTTTTGTGGTCATTATTGCCTCAGCCGTGACAACTATTGAATTAATTATTCATGCCTGGTTTCATGAGCTCTATCTGGTATTAGGTATTTTTATCCCGCTGATTGTGACCAATTGCGCCATTATTGCCCGTGCTGAAGCATTTGCATCAAAAAATACTTTGGGTAAATCATTTTTTGACGGACTGATGATGGGGCTGGGCTTCGCCCTGGTGCTTGTTACGCTGGGTGCATTCCGTGAAGTCATCGGTATAGGTACTTTATTTGCCAATGCCCACATCATGTTTGGTGAAGGGATGCAATGGCTTACTATTGAAGTTTTTTCAGATTATGACGGATTTTTATTGGCCATATTACCCCCCGGAGCCTTTATAGGACTGGCTTTTTTATTAGCTGCCCGAAATCTTTTCGAGAAAAAAAGAAAAGACAAAGAGAAGCAGAAAAAGCAGCAGGAAAAATTAACACTTGAAGCATCTGCTGTATAAAGGGACTCACGTTAAGCGTTAATAAAAGGTAAGACAATAGTAATATGAATAAAGCAAAACGCATTGAGATATTTTCCCGCCTGCGCGCAGATAATCCACACCCTACCACTGAACTTAATTTTAGCAATCCCTTTGAATTACTTATCGCCGTTATTTTGTCGGCTCAGGCAACAGATAAGGGGGTGAACAAAGCTACAGCCATACTCTACCCGGTTGCCAATACACCCGAAGCCATTGTTGCTCTGGGTGAAGACGGCTTAAAGGAATATATAAAAACCATCGGTTTATACAATAGTAAGGGCAAAAATATTATAAAAGCCTGCCGGATGTTAATTGATCTGCATAATAGTGAAGTACCGGATAATCGAGTATCCTTAGAAGCATTACCAGGAGTGGGTCGTAAAACAGCCAATGTAGTGCTTAATACTGCCTTTGGCCATCCAACCATGGCAGTAGACACACATATTTTCAGAGTATCTAATCGCACTAAAATCGCCCATGGTAAAGATGTAGTCGAGGTTGAAAAACGTCTGGTGCGACTCATACCTGACGAGTTTATGATGGATGCCCATCACTGGTTAATTTTATTGGGCCGCTATATCTGTACGGCCAGAAAGCCTAAGTGCGATGCTTGTCTTATTGAAGATTTGTGTGAATTTAAAAAGAAGATGTATGATTAACCTAGAATAATCAGTTAACATTTACTGGTTTTTCCAGGTTTAAGGCATCATCATTCCTCTAATCGTAAAGAACAATAGCGCGGCCATTATTCCCGACACAGGGACTGTAATCACCCAGGCAGCAACAATCCTATAAAGATGTGAACGCTTGACCAATTCAGTGTTATAAACTTTTTTAAGCTGTTTACGTTCTTTTTTTGTTAAATGTGCTTTAGCTGATTTAATTTTCAGCTCATAAAGCAACTGACGTTTTTCTTCTAAAGCTGCTTTTTTGAACTCGAGCAAAAATGCTTCCACTTCTTCCGGATTATCACTTTCATGGTGGTGCTTAATTTCTTCTACCATTGCACCATAACTTGTCTTCAGATATTCACGTAGAAATCCCACACCAAAGATACCGCCAACAGCGATATGAGTTGAGCTGACCGGCAAGCCCAATTGAGAAGCAATAATCACCGTAATGGCTGCCGCCATTGCCACACAAAAAGCACGCATTTTATTCAATTCTGTAATTTCATAACCTACCGTCCTAATTAATTTTGGACCATATAGTGCCAGTCCTACAACAATACCAAAAGCACCAATCATCATAACCCATAAGGGTATTGATGTTTTAGCGGCAACTTGACCACTACTAAGTACTTCATTAATTGCCGCCAGAGGACCCACCGCATTAGCCACATCATTAGCTCCATGAGCAAAACTGAGCAATGCGGCAGAAAATATTAAGGGGAGTGTAAACAGCGAATTGATGCTTTCTTTGTCATTTGATAACTTATCAGCAGCTTTAATAATCAAGGGTTTTACGATAAAGAAAATAACCAGCGTAATAACTAAGCCTGTGCCGGCAGCGGTCAAAAAATCAACTTCCCATATTTTTCTCAATCCCTTAAGAATTAAGTAAGTAGAAAAAGCCCAGACCATAACCGCAATAAAAATAGGAACAATTTTTTTTGCCACCTCAAGCATATCGGTACGATAAGTAATAAAATATTTAATCAGATAAAGAAATACTGCGACAATCAGACCTCCCTGCATAGGGGAAATCACCCAGCTTACAGCAATAGCTCCCATTTTGTCCCAATTTGCAACGCCTATTCCACCGGCAGCGATACCAGCACCCAATACACCACCAATCGGGTAGCCACAGGTTTCTCTCCTACAGCCCCCACACCACCCATCATGCGGGTCCGCAATGGGCGGTTCACTAACCGTAATGAA
>JAHXIM010000235.1 GCA_025655635.1 gamma proteobacterium symbiont of Lucinoma myriamae
AATTTGATCAGGAACAATTAAATTACAATTAATGTTGTACGATAATCTATCAATTCATGATGATTATCTTTTTTCAGGGTCGACTACTTATTTGATTTGAGATTGTTCACTTCGTGATATACTGAAAAAATACAAAAATTAGTTGGATTTTGTGCAAAATCATTTCATAATCTGAGCTTGAACTCATAGAGGAGTCGCCAGTGTCAACAAAAAACTCTCAACGTTATGTTAGCCGCATTACCCGTGATACTTTAGCTATTATTTTAGCTGGTGGACGGGGATCCCGTTTAAAAGAATTGACTGCCTGGCGCGCGAAACCGAGTGTGCCCTTTGGTGGTAAATTCCGCATTATTGATTTCCCTTTATCGAATTGTGTTAACTCCGGTATTCGACGTATTGCGGTTGCCACTCAATACAAATCCCATTCACTCATACGGCACATACAACAGGGGTGGGGACATTTTCGAGGTGAGTTTGGCGAGTATGTTGAATTATTACCGGCACAACAACGTATTAAAGACAACTGGTACTTAGGTACTGCCGATGCAGTCTATCAAAATCTGGATATTATTCGTTCTCATGATCCAGAATATGTACTGGTTCTGGCTGGTGACCACATTTACAAAATGGACTATGGTGTTATGCTGGCCAAGCATGTGGAAAATCAGGCTGATTTAACTGTGGGTTGTTTTGAAGTGCCTCTGGAAGAAGCCAAAGCGTTTGGTGTGATGGCTGTTGATGAAGAAAATCGTGTGGTTGAATTTTCCGAAAAGCCAGAGAATCCCCAACATGTTCCGGGTAATACAACAATGGCTCTGGCCTCCATGGGGATCTATATTTTTAATCGGGATTTTCTGTTTGAACAACTGATTAAAGATGCAGATGAAACAGGCTCAAGTCGAGATTTTGGTAAAGATATTATTCCTCATGTAGTGGACAGATATCGTGCTTATGCCTATTCTTTTAATAATAAAGAAGAACAAAGCCAAACCTACTGGCGTGATGTGGGAACCATTGATGCCTTCTGGAAAGCCAATCAGGAATTAATTGGTGTGTCACCTGAATTAAATCTATATGATGACATCTGGCCAATCTGGACTCATCAAGAACAGTTGCCTCCAGCAAAATTTGTTTTTGATGATGATACTCGCAGAGGTATGGCTGTTGACTCAATGGTATCTGGCGGCTGTATTATCTCAGGCTCTAAAATCAGTCACTCATTATTGTTTTCTAATGTCAGGGTGAATTCTTATTCATTAGTTGAAGATTCAGTATTGTTACCGGAAGTGCATATAGGACAGCACTGTCATATAAAAAATGCTGTGATTGATAAAGGTACTCAGATACCTGACGGTACAACGATTGGTGTTAATACAGAAGAAGATAAACTGCGCTTTCGTGTCACAGAAAAAGGTATTGTACTGGTCACTCCAGATATGATTGGACACAAAAAACATAATTTTAGATAAATTTTTAGCATTACTAAGTTACTGACTTATTTTACTAAAAGTAGTCATTGTTAAAGCCATTACTCTTTCCAATGAGTAATGGCTTTAATCGTATAAGTAAGGACGATAAGTCGTAATTAAAGGGGAAAAAATGAGCTCTTCAATTGAAGATAAATTGAAAGTTGTTATCTGCTGGCACATGCACCAGCCGGAATATCGTGATTTAAGAAAAAATGAATATCAGCTGCCCTGGACTTATTTACATGTCATAAAAGACTATGTTGATATGGTTGATCACCTGGAGTCAATTCCAGGAGCCAGAGCTGTTGTTAATTTCACGCCGACATTATTAGAGCAGATTGAAGATTATAAATATCAAATTAAAGATTTTCTACAGCATAATACGGCACTACGTGATCCATTATTAGCGAGTTTGACTTGCAGTAAACTACCTTCAAGTCCTCCTTTAAGGCTGCAAATCATTAATGACTGTCTCAGAGCCAATCGGGAACGTTTAATTGATCGTTTCCCAGCCTATCAAAAATTGGCCAATATGTCAGAGTGGTTTATTAATCATCCGGATACGGTATTTTACCTGAATGAACAATATTTGTTTGATTTGCTTACCTGGCATCATTTAGCCTGGATCGGAGAAACCGTCAAGCGCAATGATCAACGAATCAAACGACTGATTCTAAAAGAAAGTGATTACACTTTAAATGATCGTTACCTGCTGCTGGAAGTGATTGGAGAGATTCATAATACCATTATTGATCGTTATCGAAGGCTGGCTCAATCAGGTCAGATTGAACTTTCAGTCACTCCTTATGCTCATCCTATTATACCACTCATGCTGGATATTAACTCCGCCAGAGAGGCAATGCCCGATGTACCCTTACCAGAGAAAACAACGTATCCGGGCGGTAAAGAACGAGTGCATTGGCATATCAAACAAGGCCTGGATATTTTCAAAAACCATTTTGGTTTTAAACCCGTGGGCTGCTGGCCTTCAGAGGGTGGGGTAAGTGATGAAACTCTGGAAATTTTATCTGAATATGATTTTAAATGGGTTGCTACAGGCGGCAGCGTTCTGAACAATAGCCTTAGCAAGGCGGAAATGATTGATGATGTCTACAATAATATTGGCGTGCATCGTGCCTATACTGTTCATGGCAAAGATGAATCAGAAAGTGATGCGGATAAAAATAAAGTGAATTGTTTTTTCCGGGATGACGGCTTATCCGATCTGATTGGCTTTACCTATTCAAAATGGCATGCTGATGATGCGGTAGGGAATCTGGTTGAACATCTGGAAACGATATATAACTATCGAGAAAGCCAAAGTGGCCGGGTGGTATCAATTATTCTTGATGGTGAAAATGCCTGGGAATATTACCCCGAAAACGGCTATTATTTTTTAACCACTCTCTATAAACGTCTGGCCGAACATCCTAATATCGAGCTGACGACCTTTTCTGAAAGCATGGATTCAACTGGAGCCTCAGGAATAGAGCCCACAAAACTCCCATCTTTAGTGGCTGGCAGCTGGGTCTATGGTTCTTTCTCTACCTGGATTGGTGATAGCGCAAAAAATCGTGGTTGGGATATGTTGATTGAAGCAAAAGAGCGTTTTGATTATGTCGTGGACAGTGGTGTTTTAGATGCCGCTGAACGCTCAAGAGCAGAACAACAACTGGCTGTATGTGAAGGTTCTGACTGGTTCTGGTGGTTTGGTGATTATAACCCTGCAGATTCAGTGAGCAGCTTTGAGTCATTATTTCGTTTAAATTTATCAATACTTTATCAATATCTTGGCGTATTGCCGCCAAGTTATCTTACTCAAGTGTTTACTCAGGGCAGTGGTGCTCCAGCCGCTGGCGGAACAATGAGACCGGGACAGGAATAAAATGACGAGCAAGGAATCAATGAAAACTAAACGGAAAGCTATACGTAAAGGAAGCTACAACAATTCAGTTCCATTAGATAAACGCCGCTCAGGTGTCTTACTCCACCTAACCTCATTACCCGGTCCCTATGGTAATGGTGTTATCGGTGAAGATGCCTATCGATTTGTGGATTTTCTCAAAGATGCGGGTTATAGCATCTGGCAAACGCTGCCATTGGGAACCACTCATGGTGATGGTTCACCCTACCAATCGCTTTCTGTACATGCAGGCAATCCGCAATTAATTGATCTGCAATGGTTAGTGGATAAAAACTGGCTGGCTGAACATGATCTGCATAATTGTTTTACCGATGTATTTGGCCGTTCAAAATGCATCTCTATTGCCTTTAATAATTTTCGTAAACTGTTTGAAGATTGTCTTTTCAATAAAACCTGTGAGTGTACTGATTGTGAAAAAAATGACACTGATGAAAAAGAATGTCGCGCATTTCAATGTTTTATCCAGAAACAGGCATTCTGGCTTGATGATTATGCACTTTATTGCGCTTTGAAAAAAGAACACCAGCAAAAAAGCTGGTTTGACTGGCCCGAAGCATTAAAAAAACGAGAAAGCAAAGCACTTAATAAAGCCAGAGAACATCTTAGAAATGATATTTTTTATTATCAATTTGAACAATTTTTATTTTTTAGCCAATGGTTGTCATTAAAAGAATACGCTAATGAACGGGGTGTTTACCTGTTTGGTGATCTGCCGATATTTGTTGCCCATGACAGTGCAGATGTCTGGGCACAACGCCAATTCTTTAAACTGGATGAAGAGGGATGTTCGAATGTGGTGGCAGGCGTGCCGCCGGATTATTTTTCTGAAACTGGCCAGCGCTGGGGTAATCCGCATTATCAATGGGATGCGATTGAAAAGTCTCACTTCAGCTGGTGGGTTGAACGCATTGATACCCAGCAAACACTCTTTGATTTAATCCGAATTGATCACTTCAGGGGGTTTGAATCCAGTTGGGAAATTCCCGCTGAAGAAGACACGGCAATTAATGGCAAGTGGGTAAAGTCACCGGGCAAAAAAGTCATGAAAGCCCTATATCAAGCCTATCCTGATTTAACATTGGTTGCAGAAGATCTAGGTATTATCACTGAAGAAGTCAATGATTTACGGGAGCAATTTAATTTACCCGGTATGAAAATTCTACAATTTGCTTTTTCCGGTGAAAGCAGTAATCCATATCTGCCTCACAACCATCAGGTCAATAGTGTCGTCTACACAGGTACTCATGATAATGATACGACGCTTTCATGGCTTGAAACGCTTAATGATGATGAAAAACATTATCTTAAGCAGTATTTCAACTTCCCATACGAACAATTAAATCAGGTATTGATGAATACCGCTATGGCATCGGTTGCCAAACTGGCAATTTTACCTATGCAGGATTTGCTGAGTTGTGGTGAGGGTCATCGAATGAATACACCCGGTACCACAGAAGGTAACTGGCAATGGCGCTTTTCCTGGGAACAATTAAATGAAGAAATCAGAATGCTGGCAAGACAAATGAATTCACTCTATGGCCGTCTGACTTAAATTTAAAGGTAACTATTCAGGCTCATTCCTGTATTGAAAGTACTGTTTGTCATAATTCTGTAATATTGAATGCTTAGAATCTGCAGGTTGCAATGTAATAAGCAGTGGTTAACTGCATATTAATCATGTCTCCTTTCATAAGTGACAAACGGATAAATTTATTGGTGAGGCACTGCAGAAAGTACACTCTACTATTTTAATACTTTTAATCTATGTAACCACTCAGCGAATATTAAGCTATAACTATATTACAGGCTCATCTCTTTTTATGAGGGAGCTTTAACGTAGTCGATTCCAGGCTACTTTTGGCCGTAACCTGCCAAAATATCACAGACTGATAATTAGTCATTAAAAGGAGTTCTATTGATGAACAAACAAGTGTTTGCCTTTGAAGAAGGCGATGGGAAAAATAAGGTTTTATTAGGCGGCAAAGGGGCTAATCTTTGTGAGATGACGCAAATTGGTTTGAATGTACCGCCGGGCTTTGTTATCACCACTGAAACTTGTTTGGCTTATTTAGACTCGAAGAACGATTCTTTGCCTGATTCTTTGATGAGTGAAGTGAAGGAACAAATGACTGCACTGGAAGAAAAAACAGGTAAAAAATTTGGGGATGCCAGTGATCCCTTGCTGGTATCAGTACGTTCAGGCTCAGCCATGTCCATGCCGGGAATGATGGATACTATTTTAAATCTGGGATTAAACAGTGATACCTTAAAAGGTGAGATCCAACAAACAGGCGACCCGCGTTTTGCCTATGACGCTTATCGCCGTTTTATCCAGCTCTTTGGTAAAGTTGCCATGGGCATTGCTGATGAGCCTTTTGATGATGCCCTGGCACAGCTTAAAAACACTAAGGGGATTAAAGAAGATATTGCCCTGTCTGCGGATGATTTAGAGCAGCTCTGTGGCGACTTTCTGAGTATTGTCAGGCAGCAAACCGGCCGGTTTTTCCCTGAAGATCCCTATGAGCAATTAGAACTGGCAATAAAAGCAGTTTTTGGTTCATGGATGGGAAAACGTGCCATCGATTACCGTCGGGAATTTAATATTACGTCGGAAATGGCCAATGGCACAGCGGTTAATATTGTCACTATGGTCTTTGGTAATCGTGGTAATGATTGCTCAACCGGTGTGGCATTTACCCGAAATCCGGGCTCAGGTGAAAATCGTCTGTATGGTGAATATTTGACCAATGCGCAAGGAGAAGATGTTGTTGCCGGCATTAGAACCCCCAAAGCCATTGAACAAATGGCAGTTGAAATGCCTGAACTATACAAAGAATTAGAAGAACTACGTTCCCGACTGGAAACACACTATAGTGAAATACAGGACTTTGAATTCACCATTGAGCGTGGTGTTTTATACTGTTTGCAAACTCGTAACGGCAAAATGAATGCTGTTGCAATGGTGAGAACCTCAGTTGAAATGGAGCGAGAAGGATTAATCAGTAAAAAAGAAGCGCTGCTGCGTATTGATCCGCAGCATCTTGAGCAAATGCTTTACCCCAGACTGGATCCTAATATCCGCATTGATGCGATTGCACAAGGTTTGCCTGCTTCACCAGGGGCGGCAAGCGGTATCGCTATTTTTGATGCCGATCGAGCGGAACAAGTCGGTAAAGATGGTACTCAGGTTATTCTGCTCAGAGAAGAAACTAAGCCCGAAGATATTCACGGCTTTTTTGCCTCTCAGGGGATTTTAACCAGCCGTGGTGGCAAAACCTCTCATGCTGCAGTTGTTGCTCGTGGCATGGGTAAGCCTTGCGTGGCTGGTGCTGAAGGTATTTCTGTTGATATCAATTTAAGACAGGCCAATATCGGGGATATTATTATTAAAGAAGGGGACTGGATAACCCTTGATGGTACTAGCGGCAATGTTTATCAGGGTAAGGTTGCCACTGTAGAGGCTGATTTTACCAATGAATTAAATACCTTATTGGGCTGGGCGGACGAAGTGGCAAAATTAAAAGTATTGGCGAATGCTGATACCCCGGCAGATGCAGCAAAAGCCGTTAAATATGGTGCGATGGGGGTTGGTCTATGCCGAACTGAGCGTATGTTTAATGATCCTGAGCGTTTGCCGATGGTCATTGAGATGATTGTCGCTGAAGATAAATTACAGCGACAACAAGCTCTGGATCGACTATTACCAATTCAGCGAGCAGACTTTAAAGGGCTCTTTGAAGTCATGTCTCCCAGAAATGTCACCATTCGTTTATTAGATCCGCCTATTCATGAGTTTTTACCTTCTGAATCTCAGCTGCGAAGTGAAATTGAACACTTACAGTCTCTTCACGGTATGGCTGCTGGTGCCACGGTATTAGCTAATACAATGAGTTTATTAGACAGCACTAGTGGGCGTAGAATGACAGATAAGATCCCTTTACCACAGATGGTTGATCCCCTTTTGGTTGAAGAAGCGATCAATAAAAAACAAAACATGCTGAAAAAAGTGCGAGCCTTGTATGAAACCAACCCAATGTTAGGTCATCGTGGTGTTCGGCTGGGGATCACCTTCCCTGAGATTTATTCCATGCAGATCAGGGCTATTCTGGAAGCCGCGGCAGAATGTGCTGCCAAAGGCCTGGATGTCAGACCACAAATTATGATCCCTCAGGTGTCTACTGTAGAAGAGTTAAAATTCATTAAAGAATTTACTGATTCGATTCATGCTGAAGTAGAAAAAAGTTATAACCTCACCGTTAACTATAAATTCGGTTCGATGCTGGAAGTTGTGCGGGCCTGTATGCGTTCTGAATCACTGGCAGAAGTGGCTGAATTTTTCTCCTTTGGTACCAATGACCTGAGTCAGGCGACCTTCTCATTCTCTCGTGAAGATGCGGAGAATAAATTTTTACCACTTTATAATGAACGCAATATTCTTCAGGATAATCCCTTTGAAGTATTGGATAGAGAAGGTGTTGGTAAGTTAATGGAACTGGCAGTTAATTGGGGTAGAAGCAGCCGCAAAGGTATGTCGATTGGCATTTGTGGTGAACATGGCGGACATCCGGAGTCAATCCATTTCTGTCATAAAATTGGTTTAGACTATGTTTCCTGTTCAGGACCAAGAGTTCCTATTGCTCGACTGGCTGTGGCACATGCGGCTTTGAAAGGATAGTATAAGAAGGAAATAAGCGTCAGGGGCAGGGAAAATTTTTATTTCCGTGCCCCTGACGTGTTAACAAAATCAAACACTTAATGTCTGGTGTATTCTAAAAATTTTCAGTTGAAGTAAATAAACCCACACGCAGATCTTTCATCGTGTAAATTTCTTTACCATCAACAAACATACTGGCATCACCAATACCCATCACAAGGCGTCGGGTAATAACCCGCTTTAAATCAATTTTATAAGTTACTTTTTTAGCTGTGGGTAATACCTGTCCGGTAAATTTCACTTCACCGACCCCTAAAGCCCGACCACGGCCAGGGCTGCCGAGCCAGCCCAGATAAAAACCAACTAACTGCCAGACGGCATCAAGACCAAGGCAACCGGGCATAACGGGATCACCCTTAAAATGGCAATCAAAAAACCATAGATCAGGATTAATATCCAGTTCAGCGATGATTTCACCCTTGCCGTGCTTGCCGCCGTCTTCATTAATCTCAACAATACGATCAATCATCAACATATTAGGCAGAGGCAATTGTGCATTGCCGGGGCCAAACATTTCACCACGACCGCATTGGAGTAACTCTTCTCGGTTAAATGAGCTTTGTCTGTTCATAAAAGCCTTTCTATAAATATATTAGGTTTAAAATTATCGCCATTTTATCAGACTTTCTTAAACCAGACATCCCTATATCAATGGGGTCAGTGTAAATAGATTTTCTTTTGCAAATCTATTTACACTGACCCCATTGATATACAATATTTTTGGTCGCTATGAGCAAAGACATGTGATATTTTGACTTCCTATTCACATGATTATTCACGTTTGGTTGTATTATGGATATAAGCCGCTCAATACATGCAACTCATATAACGCAAAGCTCTGTCTTATTAGCTTCTGCCAGTAGAACAGAAGGTATTGCTGCGTCTGTAAACAAACAATACGAATTTGATTCTAACAAGCCTCTATCAGATGAGAAGTCTTTAGCTGATGAGGAACTTTCAGTCACAGAGAAAACCTCATCTAGTGAAGAGGTGTCGGATGATGAATTATTAGAAGTTAAAGAATTAAAACGGCGTGACACAGAGGTCAGAGCACATGAACAGGCGCATATGTCTGCGGCAGGCAGTCTGGCACAGGGGGGGGGCAAATTTTTCATTTGAAACCGGCCCGGACGGTAAGCGTTACGCTGTGGGCGGTGACGTCAGTATCGATACCTCAGCGGTAGCAGGTGATCCTCAGGCTACATTAAGAAAAGCACAACAAATTCGCAGAGCGGCATCAGCACCAGTTGATCCTTCATCGCAGGACCGTTCTGTGGCAGCACAGGCATCAAGAATGGAAGTGCAGGCCCGTGTGGAAATTTCAGAACAGGCCAGAGATAAACAAACAGAATATATTGATGAAAATACTCCGGAAATTAATTTTACTGGTGCAGAAATAGATCGAAATGAACAGAATATTCAGGATACCTATACAACAATTCAAAATACCAGTGTGCTTCAGGAACAAAGAAACGTTGTCGATTTCTTTATTTAAATCTCACAGCTCTAAAGACAGCTCTAAAGATAATAAGCCCCCTTGGTCATCACCTTAGAAGTGATATTCATTGCTAATTTTACCGCGGCGGGTAAATCAGCACCACCGGCGTCCTCAGCAATGACAGCATGACGTAACTCATCTTCTTTCATTTGCTCTAATATGGCACGGCTTTTATCATCATCAGGTGATAGTTGAGCCAAATGACTTTCCAGATGACGAACCACCTGATGCTCCGTTTCAGAAACAAAGCCCAGACTCCATTTATCACCGACTTTTCCGGCAATTGCACCAATCGTCAAAGAGCCCATATACCAAAAAGGGCTTAAATAACTGACATGTGTGCCGAGCTCTTTACAACGGCTGGCACACCAGTCTAAATGATCATTTTCTTCCTGTGCGGCACGATTCATCTGCTCTCGTACTTCAGGCAGCTTAGCTGTCAGTGCCTGGCCCTGATAGAGCCCTTGAGCAGAGACTTCACCGGCATGATTGATACGCATTAAACGGCCGGCCAAATCTTTATCAGAATCACTGATCTCACCCTCTGCCTGGTCATCTGCAGGATTTTTTCTTTCTGTCACTTCAGGTGCACCCAAAAGTGTTCTTACCCCGTTATCAATGTGAAACAGAAATTGATCAAGTGCTGAATACTGACGTTGAGATGATGACATGGAGACCTATCTACCCTAAATTAATTTAAAACTCTAATCTTTAATAACGCTTAACGCTCTAATTGACGTGCTAATAGGCGAATAGGGTGAATCACCTCTATCTCCCGCCCTGATGTCGCATCGTGTTTTTCAAGTCCCTGCTTAAAATGTAAACTACAACCAATATTAGATGATACAAGCGTACTATATTGTCTGTGTGAAATCTCATCTATTTTATCATCAAGCAGATGATTTGCCACATCTGGATATTGCAGCATGTAACTACCCGCGGCGCCACAACAATAGTTATCATTAAGTTTGCTCAGCTGTACACCGGGTATGTGCTCCAGCAATTCAAATAAAAGCAACTCCTCATGTAACACATTTTTTAAACTACAAGGAATGTGAACGCCAATATTTTTATTTTTCAGAGGCAAAAAGTGAACATTGCTGGACTTAATCGCCCGAGATAAAAAGGCAATTGCATCGACACTCTTACGGCTGAACTCATCCACTCCGGGTATATCTAATAATTCCCGGTATTCTTTAAGATGTGCAGAACAACTATTATTAATAGAAATTATAGCCTGACTTTCGTGTAGTAATGACTTAAAGCATTCAATATTTTGTTTGGCGAAAGACTGTAGCGCGAGCGTATCGCCCTGGCGTAAGCTAATTGCTCCGCAGCAATGCTGCTGCTCAGGGATAACGACATCAATCTGGCATGCATTTAATAGTGTGATGGTATCTCTAAGCACCTGCTGTTCAAATAAATCACTACTACAACCTTTAAATAAAATGACCTGTGCTTTGGAATGTGATGCTGGATAATTTGTCTGCAATGGGGAAGCCTGAGAAGCATCAGCAGCAATCACATGGCTAAAGTAGGCGATATAAGCATAGTTAGATTGTTTACCCAATAGAGTGCGCAAAGGAGAGAGTGTTTTTGCTGCCAGCTTTAAAAAGGGGTGAACAGAAGGGGTGATTAATGCCTTCTCAATAAGTTTTTGCTTCAAAGGTCTTTTATAAACAGGGTATTGTGCATTAATAAGCGCTCTGCCTAAGCGACTAATCTGAGCATAATCCACCTGTGATGGACAAATTTTTTCACAGGCACGACAGCCCAGACAGTGATCAAGTGCTGTGAGCAATTCTTTAGCCGGTTCGAATTGTTCCTCAGCCAATGCCTTAAATAGAGAAATCCTACCTCGCGGTGATTCATTTTCAGTTTGAAAAATATCATAGGTAGGACAATGAGGAATACAGATCCCGCATAGAACACATTGATTAGCAAGCTGAGAAATTGTTTGATGAATAGACAAAAAAGAATAATCCAAAAACCAGAGTTAATAATTTGAAAGTGAATAGAGAGTATAATAAATGATATTATAGCACCACAATATAAACAATTAAGGAAATAACAAACCAATATGTCATATTATTCACAACACGTTTTTTTCTGTACCAATGAACGAGAGGATGGTGGCCCATGCTGCCAATGTTTCAACACACGGAAAATGCGTAAATATGTCAAAAACAAATGCAAAGAGCTGGGCATACATGGTGAAGATCAAGTGCGAATCAATAGCGGCGGCTGTATGGGGCGCTGTAATGAAGGCCCGGTGATTGTCGTTTATCCGGAAGCGGTTTGGTATACCTTTGTCGATGAAGAAGATCTGGATGAAATTATTGAACAACACCTGGTAAAAGGACAAATTGTAAAGCGATTACAATTATCAGGCTAACCCTTGATCTAAGTCTAGTTTTGAAATGTTATCTCTTTTTTTTAATTAGTCAACCCTGAAAAACATGTTATCTATTTGAAATATAAGGAATTAATCCTTCTTTTGAGTGACCAGATCAACCAGAAATGTT